>CAZNOB010000006.1:55915-62033 GCA_964574535.1 uncultured Granulosicoccaceae bacterium
TCAACCACCATATTGAGAAAACGCCCCAATTGTTCAAGCTCTTTATCGATGCGAGTATTTAGAAGTGTTTCATACCCTTCCCGACCACCCCACAACACATAGTTTTCGCCCCCCAGGCGATGAGTAGCGTCTATGCAGGTCTTAACGGTAGCTGCAGAAAATGCAAAAACATCAGCGTTGGGATTGGTTGCGGCTCCTGCCATATAACGGCGATGTGAAAAAAGGTTGGCGGTACCCCACAACAACCTGATTTTAGTGTCAGCCATTTTTTGTTCAAAATAATCGACGATTGCATTCAGGTTTTCAGTGTTCTCTTTGAAGTTTCGACCTTCCGGACGAACGTCCGCATCATGAAAGCAAAAGTACGGTACCCCCAATGCTGAAAACATTTCAAACGCAACATCCGCTTTTAACCTTGCATTGGCCATCGGGTCAGAGGAATTACCGGGCTGTCCATCGAACCAGGGACGCTCAAAGGTCTGTCCACCAAAGGGGTCAACACCCGGCCAGGTGAAATTATGCCAATAACACACCGCAAATCGCAGATGATCTTCCATGCGCTTACCGGCCACCATCTCGTCTGGCTGGTAGTATTTAAACGCCAGTGGATTAGTACTTTCCGGACCCTCAAAGGGTATCTGCCCGATATCGCCAAAAAAACCTGTGCTCATTTTGCCCCCCTTTCCTGTTAATTATTAATCACCCGACAGGTGATTTATTACTCTACCGACGCACCGGGGCCGGGATTCGCTCCGGGCGGACACTTACCAAGAATGATCATTCCCAGTACTTCATCCTTAGTGACATCAGTAGTATTGGCAGACCCCACAACAGCACCATTTTTCATCACCACAACGCGGTCGGCCAGATCAAAGACATCGTGGATATCATGGCTGATCAGAAAGATCCCGATGCCATCATTCTTCAATTGATGTATCAGTTGCCCAACCTGCTCAGTCTCAGCGGGTCCCAGCGCCGCCGTGGGCTCATCCATAATCAGTATGCGAGCATTAAAATGGATCGCTCGTGCAATGGCCACTGACTGCCTCTGCCCACCGGATAACTGCTTGACCGGATCTTTGAATCGCGAAAAGTTCGGGTTTAATCGATTCATGACCTTGCGGGTCTCAGCCTCCATGGCTGCATCATCCAGCGTGCCCCATCGGGTGAGAATTTCACGGCCCAGATAAAGGTTGGCCGCTGCATCAACGTTATCTGCCAATGCCAGTGTTTGGTAGATAGTCTCAATTCCGTAGTCTTTGGCATGACGCGGATTGTTAATTGTCGCCTCTGTGCCATCTACGTAAATGGTGCCACCGTCGCGTGAATAGGCGCCGGATAAAATTTTTATCAAGGTTGATTTACCAGCACCATTGTGACCGAGCAATCCCACCACTTCACCCGGATATAACTCGCAGGAAGCATTTTCAACCGCATGCACTCCTCCGAAGGAAATAGAGATATCCTTCATCTGTACCAACGGTATTTGACTGCCATTGGCAGACGGTAGATTTTGAACGTCCGTCATTAGTCTATCTCCCGGCTCTAGGCTGAATTTCTGCGGTACAGATTATCAAGGTACACGGCCACCACCAGCACGCCCCCCACAACCATTTGCTGTATCGCCGCATCAAAGCCAATTAATACCATCCCCGATTGCAACGATTGCATAACCAGTGCCCCAAGAATTGCACCGTAAATCGTACCGATACCTCCGGCAAACGAAGTGCCGCCAATCACCGCCGCCGCGATTACATACAACTCGTCAAACTGACCCAGCGCCAGGGTTGCCGACTTTAATCTTGCGCTGGCAATGACCGCCGCCACACCGGTCAAAGCACCCATCAATGAAAAAATCAGCATGGTCATTTTACGCGTATTGATACCCGCCAACTCTGCCGCTTCCGGATTGCCGCCTATCGCAAACACATAACGCCCAAAACGTGTGCGTGTAGCCAGGAAAGTCATGACAACACCAACAGCCAGTGCGATCAGAATCGGGATAGCAAATCCATGTGAGATGAAAATACCACCTTCGGGCACTTCAATATTATTTGCAGCCGCATAACGCTTAATAATTCCCTTGGGCCACGGGTAAGCATTCATGACCATCACGGCACCGATCACCACAGCAGATCCAATTCCGCCTATTAATACTTCAGCCCACATAGGACGAGTTGGAAATCCGAAACGTGTCCGTTGCTTTCGACCACTGATCAACATCAAAACAATCGAGATACAAACCACGATACCCAATATCCATGAACCGGTGGCTCCTATGGTTCCATAGGGCCCGCCACCAATAAGTGAAAACGTTTGATCAACCGGCGCGATTGTTTCGCCGCGGGCAACCAGATACGAAGCGCCACGCCAGATAAGTAAACCACCGAGTGTCACGATAAAAGCCGGTATATTCAGGTAGGCAATTAAAAAACCCTGAAATGCACCAATCAAAGCACCAAATGCGATACCGACAACAACAGTAATCACCCAAATCATCGGATGACCCAGACCGAGAAACTTAGGTAATACCCATACCTGCATTACGCCCATGATCATCGCCGTGAAACCGAGCAATGACCCAACAGACAGATCAATATGGCGAGTGACAATAACCAGCACCATACCGGTCGCCATCACAGCGATAGAAGAAGTTTGTACTGAAAGATTCCACAGGTTACGTGGCGTTAAAAATGCACCAAAGCCATTCACGAAATGTCCGTACAGATGAAAGCCAACCCAGATCAACATCAGGGCACCAATCATACCCAGCAACCGCGTATCAACTTCAGTGGCTCTTAGAAAGCGCACCAATGCACTCTCCTTGAAGTCTTTTTGTTGGTCAGACAAGATTCCGCTCCATCACTACGAGCTACAAGCCGCAGCCTAAGATTTGTTTTATCTATTCGCACCCTGGCAAAGCATTATTGCCGAGCTAAAGATAGGTTCCGGTGCTTGCGCTGAGCACGCTGTAACCGGAATATCAGATGGCAAGGCCGCAGACCTGCCAACAACACCGCCAGGTGGCGGTGTTGTGATAACGCACAGGTCGACTAGCAGCCGTCAACACCATCCATCGCACCTTCACAGGCTTTCTCTTTTGAGATCCAGCCAGCATCAATAACTGCGCTGATGTTTGATTTAGTGATTGGCGTAGGTGGCAACAGGATAGACACTACTTCAACGCCACGCTTGCCACCGGAAAATGGCGCTGTGTTTGGCACGTCTGACATGCTCTTGCCATCAGCCAGCATCAGTGCAGCTTCAGCGGCTACTTTTCCAAGAGCTCTTGAGTCTTTCCACACAGAAACAAGCTGTGTGCCGCGCGCTACGCGATTAATAGCCGCGAGATCACCGTCCTGACCCGTCACAGGAACATTACCAGCCATACCCTGTGCTTCCAGAGCGGCAACAACACCACCTGCCATGCCGTCGTTTTCTGACACAACTGCATCAACGTTATTGTCCTGCGAAGTCAGGCATTGCTCCATGTTTTTCTGAGCGTTTTCAGGCTTCCAGCCATCAGTGAATGTTTCACAGACGTTTTTAATTTTGCCAGCGTCTATATTCGGCTGCAGAATTTCCATGATGCCTTCAAAAAGGAAGGTTGCGTTCGGATCACCCTGGTCACCCTTAATGAATGCAAAATTACCTTCAGTCTGTCCACTGTCGAGCATTGTCTGCGCCATCATTCGGCCAACGCCAACGTTATCAAAGGTAATGTATAGCGAATCAGGATGCTCGATCTGTACATCATAGGCAATCATTGGAATGCCTTCGGCAGACGCTTGCTCAACCGCTGGCAGAATGGCTTCCGAGTCAAAAGGAACGATCATAAGAACATCGGCGCCCTGGGAAATCAGTGATTCGATATCGGTAAGTTGCTTCCCGGCGGAGCCCTGCGCATCGGCAGAGATGTACTTATCTCCATTCGCTTCGACAATCTCTTTAATCACTGCCTCGTCACGCTTCCAGCGTTCTTCCTGGAAAACCTTCCAGGAGACACCAACAATTTTATCTTTGGCTAAAACCGGTCCTGACAAAGTAGCAACGACAGTAGCGGTCGCCAAAGCCATTAGAGTTTTTTTCATTACGAACATTCCTCAGTCTAAAAATTTAGTTATAAGAACATCATTCAGTGAAGAACCCGATGGGTCGGGTTGCACACAATTTAACACTATTCACAGCTGACCCGCGGCAATTTGCCATCTGATCGACCTTTTCCACCTATTTTTTTTAGGCTCGAAAAAAATAGTGATTCTTTCGGCCAGATGTGTCAAGTTATTTTTCTATGGATACAATCACCAAATCCGACGAACTCCGTCTTCACAACAGAAGTCGCATACTGGCATGTTTACGTACTTACGGCAGCCAGTCGCGAACCAGGATTGGCGAAATCACTGGCCTGAGCGGTGCCACAGTCACACAGGTCACCGCTGATTTGATGGTCGAGGGCGTGATTGAACAACTCACAGCGGACGAGTCGATGTCACCAACGCCCATAAACGCTCGCAGAGGTCGCCCACAGGTTATTTTGAAATTGAGAGACAATGTGGCGACGGCTGCTGTCCTTACCCTGCTCTTAAACCAAATTGAGGTTACTCTGTACGACTACTCTGGAAACCGGCTTCATCGTCTGGCTAAAAGAGTAATCACTTCTACGCTCACTGCCACCACGCTGAAAAATCAGCTGATAAAAAATCTTGATTCTGCCCTGGCCGAGGACATCCGCTACGCTGAAACCCTAAAGCACATCGCACTGGTCATACAGGGGACTGTCACCAGTGATAACAACGGTTTGCTGTGGTCGCCCATCACAAAAATCCAGAATCTGGACATAGGTGGTATGTTGCAATCGCATTACAGCGTCTCGGTAAACGTATCCAACGATTGCAACACCATCGCAAATGCTTTGTACCAGCAATCACTGCCGCCACTACAAACCAGCGCTGGTCGACCTGCTACAACCGACAACAACAACTTCGCGGCCATCCTGCTATCGTACGGTATAGGGATGGGTTTTTTTCACCGCGGCACAATCCTTTCGGGATCTCATTCGTCGGCAACTGAATTTGGACATATGTTGTTCCAGGCGGATGGCGCGCTTTGCCGTTGCGGCCGACGCGGTTGCATAGAGGCCTACGCATCCGACTATGCGATCTGGCGCAACGCTAACGAATTACCAGAAGACTCAGCCCCCCAGGATATGATTCCCCCCCAACAATTCTCTAACCTGATCACAATAGCACAGCAACAACCCGGCCCTGAACGGGCAGCATTTGCCAGCGCCGGTGCCGCTATCGGGCAAGGCCTGACAAATCTTTTTGCTATCTTTGATCCCTTCCCCACAGTCCTGGTTGGAGCATCTTCAATCACCTTCGAATTGATGAAAGAATCCCTGTTTAAAAATCTGCGTCACTACGGAAACAAAGAAAGCAGCGATTATATTTCGATCTATGACAACGGCACCAATAGCAATCTCATCAGAAGTGGTGCATCGTTGCAGGCGCTGTCTTATATTGATCGGGAGGTTTTCGGGTTTGGTGAAAGAAGCATTACTACGGCAACGCAATCGCAATAGTGAACAACCAACTTATATGAAAAAAGCAACTCCTTTCAGAATACAGCTCTCTCACCCGATACCGGCCCTTATCGATTTGGTAGCTGTTATGGCCGGTACTCTACTGATCATTTCTGTCAGTAGTGCCGATGAAACACCCAACACGGGTTACCCTTGGCATGCCGCTACGGTAAAAGAGCATGTTCCGCAACTTAACTACACAGGCAGACTGGACGCCGAGCGCCTCAACTTACTTGTTGAGGCGGGTGCAAGGCTATTTACAGGACGCTTTAACAGTGATGACGGCGTTGGCCGCCCCATGTCAACCCAGGCCATTATTCCCACCAAACGCAAGCGCCCTGCAAGGCACCAATTCGCGCGAACCGCTGGCCTCGATGCCAATGCCTGTTCAAGCTGCCATAACGATCCGCTGGTCGGTGGTGCCGGGGACTTCTCGGTTAATGTATTTGTCTCTGAAGGATTTCAAAACATAGACTTTGATAACACAGATCCGCAATTTTCAAATGAGCGCAATACCAATCACCTCTTCGGCGCAGG
>CAZNOB010000006.1:62133-70183 GCA_964574535.1 uncultured Granulosicoccaceae bacterium
CAATTCACCATCAACGCACTCAACCATCATCACGGTATGCTTGCTGAAGAACGCTATGGCGAACGCTGGACAGGAGAATCAGATTTCGATGAAGACGGGCATCATAATGAAATACAATCAGGTGATATCAGCGCGCTGGTGGCATGGCAGGCCACTCGTCCCATCCCAACCGTACTGACCCCGGAAAATGAACAATGGCAGACGGCGGCTATGGCGGGTGAAACAACATTTACCCGCATCGGTTGTGCACAATGCCATCGCCCCGCACTCCCACTGCATTCTCTAGATTTCGCAGACCCTGGCCACTTTGACTCGGCAGGCACCAGACGCCACAACGAAGATGATGCCAACGCTATTTACAACCTCGCGTTATATCGCTGGGCGCAGCAACTGCCACGCAATGATAACGGCGATATTCTGGTCCCTCTGTTTGGTGATTTGAAGCGACACAAAATCGCTGATCAGGAAGTCGCGGCACTGGGCAACGAATTGTTATCTCAACGCTTTGTAGAACGGGATGTGTTTATCACCTCGGAACTTTGGGGTATCGCCTCAACAGCGCCTTACGGTCATCGAGGGGATATCAGCACTCTGGCCGAAGTCATTGCCGCGCATGGTGGTGATGCTCGCTCTTCACGTGACCAGTTTCTAGCGCTCACAAACGAACAACAACAACAGCTCATTGCTTTTTTATCGACACTGATCATTGATCCCACCATGGCGGTTGCAATGGCAGCAAGTCAGGATCAAACATCAGAATCTGCGGTTAAGCCATGATAAACCCTAATTTACAGCAGGCTACCGGCTTACTTATCGGCTTGTGTCTGCTCGGTATGAAAGCCTCCCTTGCCAACGACAATTTCACCGGCGATATCCCGCGTTTTTCCGAAACCGCCCGCGCAGCAGGGATAGAACACCAATATAGCGGACCATGGGAGTACTTTGTTGGCGGCGGTGTGGCGGTATTCGACTGTAACGGAGACTACAAGCCAGACTTGTTTTTCGCCGGCGGTGAAAACAAGGCCGCCCTGTATGTAAACAACACGGCACCTGGTGCGGCGCTAAAATTTCAGGCCAAAACAGATTATGTCACAGCCCCGCAAATCTCTGTCACCGGTGCTTACCCACTTGATATCGATAACGATGGTCACCTCGATCTTGTAGTACTTCGCGTCGGTAAAAACCGGCTATTGCGTGGCCGTGGTGATTGTACCTTTGACCATAAGTTTGCGCCGTTTACACTACCATCAGACAGTAGCTGGACTACCGCATTCAGCGCAAGCTTTGAAAAAGACCGTCCCCACCCCACGCTGGTATTCGGCAACTATGTTGATCGCATAGCGCCCGGTTCACCATGGGGGACTTGCGATGATCATCACTTATACCGCCCTGTAGCAGACCGCAGCTCCACCGCTTTGTATGGCGACTATATAGCGCTTTCGCCAGGGCACTGTGCGCTGTCCATGCTGTTCACTGACTGGAATCGTTCGGGTCGACCATCTCTGCGAGTCACTAATGATCGGCATTACCATCGTGGTGGTGAAGAACAGTTATGGCATTTCGATGCGGGTACATTGCCGCGGCTGTACTCTCGCAGGGATGGCTGGCAGAAAGTGGTGATTTGGGGCATGGGTATCGCCAGTGCAGACCTTAACGCTGACGGATTTCCCGAGTACGCATTAACATCGATGGGTGATACCAAGCTACAACAACTGGAACTGGATTCCTTCGAGGAAAATGGCTGGCCGCAATATCGCGACATCGCCTACGAAAATAGTGCTACCGCGCATAGACCCTATACCGGTGAAGATCTTAAGCCCTCAACGGGCTGGCACGCAGAATTTGATGATGTTAACAACGATGGATTACATGATCTGTTTATTGCCAAAGGCAATGTCGAACAAATGCCGGACTTTGCCAGAGTGGATCCGGACAATCTCCTTTTGGGCAAACACCAAGGGGGATTTTATGAAGCCGGGGAACCAGCGGGGATCGCTCTGGCAACACGTGGCCGGGGCGCCGCTGTTGTTGATCTTAACCTCGATGGACTGCTCGATATAGTGGTGGTTAATCGAGAACACAACGTCAGCGTGTTTCAAAATAAAGGCGCTATCTATAAAGACCGTACCCGAGCCACCGGCAACTGGCTACAGATCCGTCTACAACAACATGGTATTAACCGCAATGCTATCGGTGCAACACTCGCGATAAAGTCCGGCAATACCACCAGAATGCGAACCATAGAAGTGGGCGGTGGTCATGCGTCGGGTGAAAGTGGCTTCATCCACGTAGGACTCGGCGTCGCAGAGCGTGCATCTATTCGTGTGAAATGGCCTGATGGTCAATGGAGTGCCGCCTACCGTGCCTTTGCCAATAACTTTTTATTCATCAACAAAAACTCATCGCAGCCTGGCTACTGGTACCCGCAATAGCGGACATCCGTCCAACTTACATACTCGCGAAGATATGGATCACCACAGGCAGCGTCCTTTAGAGCGATCCGCAGCTATGCTATAATCAGCCGATTTTCACGGCCCTTCGACTCCATGCCGGATACACCAATTCTCGCCCTGCCAGATCTCTCCCGGACACAGTGGGGACAACTCTACGGAAGCGCCGACGCGCTTGCGGTTGCCGAACTCGCGCGGGCAAGGGAAAGTCTTACCCTGGTCGTCACTGCCACAATGGGTGAAGCCCTTCACCTCGAGGATGCACTGCGTTTTTTTAGCGGTGACTCATTACCAATTTACAGTTTCCCGGACTGGGAAACCCTCCCCTACGATTTATTTTCCCCGCACCAGGAGATCATTTCTCAGCGGTTAAAAACACTGTACCGGCTGCCGACGCTAAAAAAAGGCATTCTGGTGTTGCCAGTATCTACCCTGATGCAACGACTTTGTCCGCCAACCTACCTGGATAAGCACGCCTTAATTATTCGCAGCGGGCAGGAACTACCCATAGCCGACTTTCGAACCAAGCTGACTAACGCCGGCTACCGCAATGTTTCAGAAGTCCAGGAACACGGTGAGTTCGCGATACGCGGATCCTTGCTTGATCTGTTTCCAATGGCCAGTGACCGACCCTATCGAATTGATTACTTTGACGATGAAATAGAAACGATCTATCACTTCGACCCGACCGATCAAATCGCAAGGCAGGAAGATAAAATTGAATCAGTAGAACTGCTGCCGGCGCGTGAGTTTCCAATGGACGATGAGGCCATCAAGAAGTTCCGGCAAGGCTTTCGCACAGAATTTGAGTCCAGCCGTTCAAGTCCGCTTTATCGTGATGTCAGTAACGGCGTGGTGCCTTCAGGAATTGAGTATTACATGCCATTGTTCCTCGACGAAATGGCCACCATATTCGACTATCTGTCCAAAGACACAATGGTGGTTCAATGCGGCAATTGCGCAGCTGCGATGAATGATTTTATTGAACAGGCGGAAGAACGATATGAGCAGCGCCGTTACGATATTGAACGCCCGGTTCTGAAACCCGATCAGCTTTTTATCAACGCTGAAAAAACCACCGATAACATCAAAGCCAGACCTCGCGTCAATATAACCACTGCGGAACTACCGGAAAGTCGTACTAACTATAATTTCAGCACAAAGTCTCCGGGCAAATACCCCATCACAGTTCGACTGGAACAGCCACTGGGATTATTAAAAGCATTTCTGGATGACTTTGACGGAAAAGTACTATTTGCATCAGAGTCCGCGGGCAGACGCGAAGCACTAATGGAACTGTTGATCGGTAATAACATTGCCGTGGCCAGCGTTGAGGGCTTTGCTGAATTCGTCAATGGGGATCGACAGTATGCCATTTGTGCCGCACCGCTTGACGACGGACTGCTCATCCCTCATTCAAATATTGCTGTCATTTGTGAATCACAGCTGACGGGTAACAAGCTAAATCGCTCGCGACGAAAACGCCAACCGACACAAGACAGTGATGCTGTCATTGCAAACCTTGCGGATCTGACTATCGGCGCACCGGTCGTCCATATTGACCATGGTGTAGGTCGCTACCAGGGATTAGTCACTCTTGATATTGGAGGCACCAGCACAGAATATCTGTCACTGATCTATGCCAGGGAAGATAAACTCTATGTACCGGTATCATCACTCCATCTGATCAGCCGCTATACCGGCGCTTCAGAAGAGTCCGCACCGCTACACCGCCTGGGTGGTGAACAATGGCTAAAAGTTAAACGTCGAGCCGCGCAAAAAGCACATGACGTCGCAGCCGAACTATTAGAAATTCATGCACGCCGCGCTGCCAAACAAGGTTATGCCTACACGGAAGAGACCAATAATTATCCGGTATTCAGTGAAACCTTTCCGTTTGAAGAAACACCGGATCAAGCACGCGCTATTGAAGAAGTTGTCAAAGACATGCGCTCCGGACAGCCAATGGATCGGGTCGTTTGTGGCGACGTTGGTTTTGGCAAGACAGAAGTCGCAATGCGCGCCGCCTTTGTTGCTGTCGATGGTGGTAAGCAAGTCGCTATACTAGTACCAACTACATTATTAGCCCATCAACACCAAAAAAACTTTCTGGACCGTTTTGCCGACTGGCCTGTAAGGATTGAATGCTTGTCGCGCTTTATCTCAAATAAAGAACAGGAAGAAATTATTCAAGCGTTGCAGTCAGGCAAAGTCGATATCGTTATTGGTACCCACAAGCTTTTGCAAAAATCGATTAAATTCAAAAAGCTCGGCCTGGTCATCATTGATGAAGAGCACCGTTTCGGGGTGCGTCATAAAGAACACATGAAATCTTTGCGAGCAGAAGTTGACATGCTCACTCTCACAGCAACCCCTATTCCACGCACCCTGAATATGGGGCTGGCTGGACTGCGTGATCTTTCAATCATCGCTACACCACCGCCAAACAGACACGCTATTAAAACCTTTGTCGGTGAATGGTCTGACACACAGATCAGAGAAGCCTGCCAGCGCGAACTTGGTCGCGGTGGTCAGGTTTATTTTCTGCACAACGAAGTTAAATCGATAGAACGCATCGCACGTCAGCTCGAGGAAATAGTACCGCAGGCATCCGTCCAGGTGGCACATGGACAAATGCGCGAGCGCGAACTTGAAAACGTCATGCTCGATTTTTATCACCAGCGCTTTAATGTATTACTTTGCACTACGATCGTAGAAAGCGGTATCGATGTACCTACAGCAAACACCATTATAATTAATCGGGCAGATAAACTCGGGCTTGCCCAATTGCACCAACTTCGCGGCAGGGTTGGGCGATCACATCATCGTGCCTATGCCTATCTAATTGCCCCTCCCGAAAAGTCCATGACGAAAGATGCCGAGAAAAGACTCACAGCCCTTGAATCACATGAGGATCTTGGTGTCGGCTTTACACTTGCAACACACGACCTTGAAATTCGTGGCGCCGGTGAACTTCTTGGTGATGAACAAAGCGGCCAGATTCAGGAAATCGGCTTTACCCTTTATACCCAGTTGCTGGAACGTGCCGTCAGCGCGCTTAAGTCCGGAAAAATCCCGGACAACGAATCTCCGCTGGCTCAATCGACCGAGGTAGAACTTGGCGTACCCGCCATACTTCCAGGCGACTATGTAGCCGATGTGCATACCCGGCTCATATTGTATAAACGAATAGCCAATGCCGCCGATGCCGAAACCCTTCATGAACTCAAGGTCGAACTAATCAATCGATTCGGTCTGCTGCCAGACCCGACCAAACATTTGTTTGCAGCCACTGACTTAAAACTCCAGTGCCAGCAACTCGGGGTGACTCGTCTGGAAGCAGGCGCCAGTGGCGGGCGACTGGTGTTCGATGACAATCCGAACATCGATCCGGAGATCTTGATTGGCTTAATTCAAAAATCTCAGCAGGAGTTTGGCTTTGACGGCAAAAATACTCTGCGCTTCAAAAGTGACCTGGATGAAGCGGAAGATAGAATAGAGTACATTGTCGCCTTGCTTCGCAAACTCAGCCCCGAAAAGACGGCTTAATATTATGGTTATTAAAAATTGCTTCAGCTTTATCGAGCGACTCATCAAACTTGTAGTGCTGATTGCTGCTGCGGGCTTAGGCTCACCCGCTTTTGCAATTGACTACGATGTCGAGGTGATTATCTTCGAACATATACGTAATACTGATGTTGGCAGTAGTGACGTGCTGTTGATGCCGGTTATCCCCCAGGCAGAATTAATCCCGCCTCTGCAGATCGATTCAGCAGCCAATCAGGCTCCAACACAGGACCCGAATGTGCTGATCCTGCCCCTTGGCTCACTCCGCTTGGCAGATCATGCTGAAAAAATACGTGATTCTGCCAATCACCGACTGGTGTACCACGGCGGTTGGCGGCAGTCTGACTTCAGCGAAGAAGCAGCGCCATACATGCAAATAGCCATGGGCCAGCAAGTTCCAATGTTCACCGAACCCGCAGATCCCGACAGCTTGTACCTGCGCGGTTATCCTGAACCACCTTTTGATTCTACGGTGCGACTGGAACAAAAAGTCGGCACAACCCTCTATGGTGGCATCAAAGTTTGGGTGGGGCGCTTCCTGCACTTTGATACCCTGCTATCCTACACACCACCTGGATCAACAGTCTCTTTCCCGATGCTTTCCGAGAGGCGACTACGCAGTCGGCAGCTGCACTATATTGATAACCCGCGTTTTGGCATTATCACCAAAATCTTTCCAGTGGATCAGACCGCCGCCAATTAGTAACAAACGTATTCGCATTCCTTAACGGTAATAATCATGGCAAAAAAAGGCATAAAAGAACTCATCGCAGAAGCCGAGGCACAAATCGAAACCATTACTGCCGAAGATGCGATCACACTTGCCGGCAAAGACGATATCACCATTATTGACATCCGGGATATTCGTGAACTGTACCGCGAGGGCCGCATCCCGAATTCAGAACATGCACCGCGCGGCATGCTTGAATTCTGGTTTGACCCGGACAGTCCCTACCACAAGGAAGTATTCGCTACCGGCAATCGAATGATACTGCATTGTGCAATGGGCTGGAGATCAGCACTGGCTGCAAAAACACTCCAGGACATGGGTGTGGAAAACGTAGGTCATATCGGCACTGGCTTCAAAGGCTGGAAAGAAGCCGGCGGCGAGACAGAAGCGGTGGCGAAAAAGTAGCATACCAGCAACCGACTTAACTTAACGATGCCTTGCCCTGCATTTGCAAATCCTGAAACGACACATCTTGCTGTGAGGCGCATCTGCAATACTCTATCTTTAACACCAATGGGTTCCAGGTGATGGACGCGAAATTCTGGCACAGTCGATGGCAGTCAAACAAAATCGGTTTTCATGAAGGGGAAACCAATGCTTTACTCGCAAAGCACTTTAATCAATTAAACCTTAAGAAAAATAGTCGCATATTTTTACCTTTGTGTGGGAAAACCAAAGACATCGAATGGCTCTTAACACAGGGCTATCAGGTGGCCGGGATTGAACTAAGCGAGACAGCTGTAGAAGCGTTGTTTGAAGATTTAGGGGTAACGCCGGACATCAGCCGGACTGGCAAACTACTGCACTTTAGCCATGAAAACCTGGATATCTACGCGGGTGATATATTTGATCTTTCCACAACAACACTAGGCCCTGTTGATGTGATCTATGATCGCGCAGCTCTGGTCGCACTACCTCCGGCGATCCGTAATGAATACACCTCTCATCTGGCCGAACTGACTCACCGTGCACCACAATTTCTAATATGTTTTGAGTATGATCAATCATTAATGGAAGGACCACCCTTCTCCGTTGATGCCGCAGAGGTAAACAAGCAGTACGCGCATTTGTACAATGTGACTCACCTGGCAACCACAGAAGTAGTCGATGGCCTGCGACAGGTAGTCGATGCAACAGAAACGGTGTGGCTGCTACAACACTGATTAACGACGATGATGAGACACACCCACTACAAAACACTTCACTCTTCGCATCTAACAAATGCATCAGTGTCTGGTTTTTAGTGTCGAGATATTTCGCAACATACAAAAGCCGTCCGGTAAATACGACAAACAGACAAACA
>CAZNOB010000007.1:0-43203 GCA_964574535.1 uncultured Granulosicoccaceae bacterium
GTGTCGTTGTCGCCTTA
Organism: uncultured Granulosicoccaceae bacterium; assembly: GCA_964574535.1. GTDB lineage: Bacteria > Pseudomonadota > Gammaproteobacteria > Granulosicoccales > Granulosicoccaceae. The sequence continues at coordinate 18 of CAZNOB010000007.1, forward strand.
GTGAGCTTTCGTTGTCAGCATAATTCGCGCCCGAATCGAGCCTCGTCGGGCGCACAGGGTGGCCTGCTCAAGTTATTTTGTGAACCAGTTCGGGTCAATTGGCTGTTAATGGACTACGAGCGGTCATTGCAGTGTATTTTCATGCCTGATTGGCATAGGTTCGAAGAGATTCGGGAGTCCTTGATGCTAAAAACTTAGCCTGCATGATTCATGAAGATTCGGCGTCCAGAGTCAATAACGCTAAACAGGTTGCCCTGGCGCTTGACAAGCGTGGCCTGCCACGCGGAGGGGATCGGGTGAGATGTGCCGCGCTATTGGCTCTGGCGTCGAATAGACAGTCTGTCATTTTAGGATTAACCATAAACTCACGGCAAACTCTATAAACGAAGACATAGAAGCAAAATTCGCTGGTCGCCTCTGGAATAATGCAGGTTAGCGGTGCAACAGCGGACCGCTCACCGGGTGCAATCTTCTAGTTAAGATCGCCAAAACGGGATTGCAGTATTGCGAGAGCGGTAAAGCCTGCGGTTTCTGTGCGTAACACTCTCGGACCGCAGCTGACACGGGTGATTCCCTGATCAGCCGCAGTCGCTATTTCATGATCGCTAAAGCCACCTTCCGGCCCCACAATGACACAGCACTCTGTTCCCGGGTTCGGTACTGACGCGAGACTGTAGTTTGCCGTTGGGTGAAGCAGAAATCTATTTTTGATGTCGCCTGAATGAGCAAGCCATTGCTTAAAAGTTTGTGGCCGATCAATGTCGGGCAGGGTACTGCGATGACATTGAGTGCAGGCACTGATTGCAACTCCCCGCCAGTGTTCCATTCGTGTATCGACGCGCTTGTTTTCAAGCTGCAGTACGGATCGATCAGCGCTCACAGGAGAAATTCGTGCCACGCCCAGTTCTGATGCTTTTTGAATAACGAGATCAAGTTTCATCCCCTTGGCGAGGGATTGCACCAGTGTGATATGTAGGGGAGATTGTGTCTGATTCGGTTGCCTGGCGACGATCCTGACCAGCGCGTTTTTCCCCGTGGTCTCTGCCAGCGTTGCGGGGTAGTTCATACCGTCACCATTGAATAAGGTGAGGGCTTCTCCCGTGGCGCGTCGCAGTACTCGGGTCATATATTTACTGGCGTCGCGGTTCAGTTCGACCAGATCATCTATATTCAGCGGCTGATCAACAAAAAGACGTGGGCTTTTCAAGGCTTGGTGAGATCCTTGATTTTTTGTCGCAGTGCATCTTTTTCAGCATCACTCATTGCCGATGGTGGTTTATTTAATTCACTGTTATCACCTCTGAGTTCCAGCCGACGTGATTCTTCATTTAGTTTTTTGATGGCATGTTGCAAGATACTGAGTGGCGAGTCTATTCCTGTTTCAGCTGATTCTGAAAGACTCGCCATGGCGAGTTTGTTCAGGCTGTTCCACTCCGGGCGTTCTCTGAAGTGTTCAAGAATAGCGCTGGTGGAAATATCCGGTTTGGATTCAACGACTGCGATTACATGCATGAGTAGTTCACTGCCAGGTATTTTTTCGGAGAAATCGATCTCTTCCGGGTCAATTTCCATGACGACAGATGGTTGTGCCAGCAGGGCGCTAATTGCCCGGCGCACTGGTGAGGGTTTCATGGCATTAACTTGTTCGGCAGGAATGCGTGGCTGAGGGGCTGGCGAGCTGGAAGGAGGGATTACGGCTAACCCTACTTTCTCTGCAAGTTGAGCGCTGAGCAAATCCCGATAGACGCCTGCTGGAATTTTTTCAATAAGTGGTTTGGCAAGTTCTGCCAGACGTGCTTTGTGACCTGTACCGGTGCTGTCTGAACCTTTGTGCGCTTGCCTTTCAAGTGACTGAAACATGAAGGCAGATGCTTCAATAGCGCTGTTGTTGATTATATCCTGAAAGAAATTGCGACCTTTGGCGTTGACGACGGTATCCGGGTCCTCGCCGTCGGGTAAAAACAGAAAACGCGCGTCGCGTCCGGATTTTAATGATGGCAGCGCAGAGTTCAGGGCGCGCCATGCGGCCTTTTTTCCGGCATTGTCACCGTCGAAACAAAAAACGATTTCGTCAGTTTCACGAAACAGCGTTGCCACTTGCTCCGGTGATGTTGCGGTTCCAAGTGTGGCAACGGCATTTTTAACACCTGCCTCTGACAGTGCGATCACATCCATATAACCCTCGACCACAATGATTCGATCCGAAATGGCCTTCTTGTGTTTTCTAAGTTCGAACAAACCGTAAAGTTCGCGACCTTTTTGGAAGAGTGGTGTTTCCGGTGAGTTCAGATACTTGGGTTCGGCGTTATCTATGACTCTGCCACCAAAGCCAATCACTCTGCCACGTCGATCGCGAATTGGAAACATCACACGGTTTCGGAAGCGATCATGAGTTTTACCGGCATCGTTGCGAATCAACATGCCAGCGGTGATCAGGTCAGGTTCGCCATTAAGAATTGCTTCGTTTAGCGCATGCCATTGCGCGGGTGCGTATCCGAGTTGAAATTCAAGGGCAGTTTCTCCTGAGATATTGCGGCGCTTTAAATAATCAATGGCTGGTTGATGTTTGCGCAACTCTTGCTGATACAGATCGGTGCAGCTTTGCAGTACATCGAAGAGGCCCTGCTGTGACGGAGTGATCTTGTTGATTGCGTCTCGAGGCACTTCCAGCCCCACACTGTCCGCGAGGTATTCAACTGCATCGACAAAATGCATGTGATCGAATTCCATCAAAAAACTGATGGCAGTGCCGCTGACTCCGCAGCCGAAGCAATGATAAAACTGCTTGGACTGACTGACCGTAAAAGAGGGGGTTTTTTCACCGTGGAAAGGACAGCATGCCTTATGGTTTGCACCCGCTTTTTTCAGCGGTACATACCGATCGATGATTTCTACAATGTCGACACGAGACAGCAATTCATCGAGGAAAGATTGTGGAATCCGCCCAGCCATCTCGTCAGGTTACCCCACTCCCAACGGTTTGTCGCAGGTAACAGCAGCGCCAGTCGGGCAGTGTGACCGGTGTTCACGGAAGAATTCTGCCGGATCTGTCATGTCAGGCGGCGCGCTTTAGAGTTGATAACAACGCGGTAAGTTCTGCTGCCTTGGGTGTGATCAGCCAGAATCGAGAGCTGAGACTGTAGAAGTTATCGACAAGTTCACGTGCCCATTCGCTGCCGGTTTCCCTTATGTGAGCCTCCAGCAGCCCTTCCAGCACGTGTCGATACGCCTCCATAGATTCAGAATGAATGCGCTGAATATCGATAAGCTCGTGGTTATAGCGATCGACAAACAAATTATGGCGATCAAACACGTATGCAAAGCCGCCTGTCATTCCGGCGCCGAAGTTAACACCGGTATCGCCAAGTACAGCAACACATCCGCCTGTCATATATTCACATGCGTGGTCACCTACACCTTCAACCACTGCGGTCACCCCTGAATTGCGCACCGCGAAGCGTTCGCCCGCCAGGCCTGCGGCGTACATTTCTCCGCCAGTCGCCCCATAGAGGCAAGTGTTACCGATAATGGTGGTCTTGTGACTTTCGAAACGCGAACCCGCGGGTGGTTTAATCACTATTTTGCCGCCCGCCATACCCTTACCCACATAGTCATTCGCATCACCATCGAGAAATAGATTCAAGCCACCGGCGTTCCAGACCCCGAAGCTTTGTCCAGCGGTTCCAGTGAGGTGAATATCAATGGGGCTGTCGGCCATGCCGAGGTTTCCGTGCAGCTTTGCAATTTCTCCCGATAGCCGTGCACCAATAGAGCGGTTAACGTTTTTAATATTAAAGTGAAAGCGTCCGCCACTTTTGGATTTTATTGCTGGCAGGCATTCAGCAACCATCTGCGTGGCAAGTTCGGCTTTATCGAAAGGGCGATTTCTTTTTTGCGTGCAGAATCGTGGTGACTCTCTGGGCACACCACCATCTGAGATTATCTTGCTTAGATCCAGTTTTGCCTGTCGCGGTGTTGATCCGGGTATGGCTTCAAGCATATCTGTACGGCCAATGATGTCATTGATAGAACGAGCGCCCATCGCGGCCAGGTGGCGTCGGACGTCTTCTGCCACAAACTCCATGTAGTTAACCACTTTTTCAACATCGCCGCGAAAATGCTTAAAACGCAGAACCTTGTGCTGAGTTGCGACGCCGGTAGCGCAATTATTGAGATGGCAGATTCGCAGGAACTTACAACCCATCGCGATCATCGGGCCTGTTCCAAAACCAAAGCTCTCCGCACCGAGCAGTGCGGCCTTAATTACATCAAGTCCGGTTTTAAGACCACCGTCGGTTTGAACTCTTACTTTATCACGCAGATTATTGGCACGTAGAATTTGGTGAGTCTCAGACATGCCAAGTTCCCACGGAGAGCCTGCGTATTTGACACTGGTTAATGGGGATGCGCCTGTGCCTCCGTCGTAACCCGATATAGTGATTAAGTCAGCGTAGGCTTTAGCAACTCCAGCGGCAATGGTACCGACCCCGGCTTCTGCGACCAGCTTCACCGATACCAGCGCATCGGGGTTAACTTGTTTTAGATCAAAAATCAGTTGAGCAAGATCTTCAATTGAATAGATATCATGGTGCGGTGGCGGGGATATCAGAGACACACCGGGCATCGAGTAGCGCAGTGAAGCGATCATGTTGTTCACTTTATGGCCTGGTAACTGACCACCTTCCCCGGGCTTTGCTCCCTGGGCAATTTTTATCTGGATAACCTCGGCGTTTACCAGATAGTGCGGTGTAACGCCGAATCTTCCAGAGGCAACCTGTTTGATTTTTGAATTCTTGCTGGTGCCATAGCGTTTTGGGTCTTCGCCACCTTCACCTGAGTTTGATCTGGCCCCCAGGGCGTTCATCGCCTGTGCCAGTGTTTCGTGTGCTTCGGGTGATAGAGCGCCAAGGGACATTCCAGCAGAATCAAAGCGGCTGATAATCGCTGCAGCAGGCTCAACTTCGTCAATGGATATCGGTGTATCGGGAGAGTTGATCTTTAACAGATCCCGCAGCATGGCAGGCTCTCTCTGATCAACATGGTTTGCGTAAATTTCGTAGTCGCTATAGACGCCGCTGGTCACTGCGGCCTGCAGTGAATTCACTACATCGGGGTTGTAGGCGTGATATTCTCCCCCGTCGATATATTTTAATAAGCCGCCTTGTTTAGTTTTTCGACGCTGATTAAAAGCATGGTCAGCCAGACTTTGCATGTCTTCAGTGAGGTCGGAATATCCTGCGCCCTGTACTCTACTGGTGGTGCCGGGAAAGCAAAGGCGAACAATTTCATCATGCAAACCTACAATCTCGAATAGCTGTGCTCCGCGATAACTCGCTATGGTTGAAATACCCATCTTGGAAAGTACTTTCAACAGTCCTTTATTGATACCTTTGCGATAATTTTGCTCAAGCGCTGATGCGGCTGATGAATCGATTTCCTGACGCCTTGCCATGCCCTGAATCACTTCATATGCCAGGTAAGGGTAAACACATGTGGCACCAAACCCCACCAGCACTGCAATATGATGCGGATCACGTGCGGTGGCTGTTTCCACCACAATATTGGCGTCACAGCGTAAGCCTGCTTCTATTAGTCGATGATGCACAGCACCGGTGGCGAGTAATGCGTGCACTGGCAACTTGCCCCTGGCGATATCGTAGTCACTTAATATGATGACTACAGTTTCCTCTTTGATTGCGGTAACAGCAGTTTCTGTGATGTCGATAATGGCTTGTTCAAGACTTTTTAAAGTCGGATCGTAGTTAAGGCTGATGTGTATATGTTGATACTCTGGCTCATCGTTCATGGCCCGCAGAGTTTCGAATTTTTCGCGAGATAATACGGGGGATCTCACTAACAGGCGGCGTGAGTGATCGACGGTTTCTTTAAACAGATTCTTCTCTGCGCCCAAACAGGTTTCTAACGACATCACAATGGATTCACGAATGGGATCTATTGGTGGGTTGGTCACTTGCGCAAATTGTTGTCTGAAGTTTTCATACAATGATCGCACCTGGCTCGATAACACGGGGAAGGGGGTGTCGTCTCCCATCGAACCAATGGCTTCCTGAGCGTCTTCTGCGAGCACACGCAACACCTGGTCGCGCTCTTCGAAAGTGACCCCGAACATTTTTTCGTATTGCAGCAGGTGTGTATCATCCATCAACTGAGTGGTTGGTGGTGCATCGCGGAGCCGTGAGCGCAAGTGGCGTGAATGTTTTTGTAGCCAGCGTGCATAGGGGCGTCGAGTTTTTAGCAGATCATCGATGTTCTCGGGGTGAAGCACCTCTCCGGTCTCGGTGTCTACGGCGAACATTTGCCCGGGCTTTACTCGGCCTTTCGTCACCACGTCTTCCGGTGCGTAGTCATACACACCAATTTCAGATGCCAGGGTGATTTGACGGTCACGCGTAATGACATAGCGTGCCGGGCGCAGACCGTTTCGATCAAGTACGCACGATGCATAGCGTCCATCAGTCAGTACCACACCAGCCGGACCATCCCATGGCTCCATATGCATGGATGCGTATTCCAGCCATGCGCGCATATCTGCATCTGTTGAATTCATGTTGTGCCATGCGGGTGGCAATAACAGTCGCATCGCCCGAAAGATATCCATGCCACCGGCGATTAATAGCTCGAGCATATTGTCGAGAGACATGGAATCCGAACCGTGCATTGATACCAGTGGTTGTAGTTCCTTTAGTTCTGGTAGCAGTTCGCTATGGAATTTTGTGGCGCGCGCGTTTGCCCAGTTCCTGTTGCCACGAACGGTATTAATTTCACCGTTATGTGCCAGATAGCGGAACGGTTGTGCCAGTCGCCACTGAGGTAGAGTATTGGTGGAGAATCGCTGATGAAATACCGCAATACGTGATTCCAGTGTGGGGTCGTTAAGGTCTTCGTAGAACACCGGTAATCGGTCGGGCATCACCAGGCCTTTATACAAGATGACATCTGACGATAGTGAGCTTACATAGAATTCTTTATCTTCGGCATTTAGCTGTAACTCCGTTATTCGGCGTGCCACGAATAAGTTACGATTGAATTCAGCGCCGTCCATATGGCCCGGTGCCGTGACGAAGATTTGCTCTATCCGGGGCAGTGACTGCTTCGCTTCCTGGCCACAAGCATCAAGATTGACTGGTACAACGCGCCAGCCTTCGACAACCAGGTTGCGACGGCTTATTTCAAGGGTCAATAGCGCTCGAGCCCGATCAGCAAGAGATTGATCGCGGTTCAGGAAAATCATGCCAACCGCGAAGTTACGCCCGACGCTAAAGCCTGACTCAATGGCTTTTTCACGCAGGAAGCTCACAGGTTTTTTCAGCAACAAGCCACAGCCGTCGCCCGATTTCCCGTCCGAAGCAACCGCTCCCCGGTGAGTCATTCGTGCCAGTGCCTGCACAGCAGTTTTCACCAGCTTGTGGCTGGCATCGCCGTCAATTTGTGCAATCAATCCGAATCCACAATTGTCGTGTTCGAACTCTGGTCGGTAGAGGCCTTGCTGTGCCAGTTTTTCGAGCGCGTTCATTTGGAATCTCATTCTTAACTGAGGCTAATTTTAGGGCAGTTCCAGCGAATTATCCGGTTGGTTTGACGAAAATTCTGGGCTGGCAAGGGCTGAGCCTGAGGTGAATCAGCAGTCTATCGACTGGTCAGACATCAGGATTTGATTACTATGACGGCGCAACCCGGAACATATGATCGGAAGTCATCACATACAGGGTGATGCTATTCGAACGGCGCTTGACGAGCGCCGGGATGGAGTGTGGTTGCGATTAGCGGCGTTTTTTTATGTCTGACTGGAGATCGGCGATTGGTCGAATCCAGACACCAAACTGCTTTGTTTCGCTGGCCATGTTCTCGACAGCGGCAATCGCTTCGGAGCGGGTTTCATACAGGCCGCTGAGTAAACCGAAAACCGGATTATTGCTGTTGGTGGTCAGGAATGGATAAATTGCTATTGGCTCGTCGGTGTCCAGCGACTGCGCCAGATCAATAATGTAGTCTCGTTCTCTGGAGGTTGCTAGTTGCACAGTGAATTTTGTTGGCGCCTGGAAAAGTACCCAGCGTTCGTTTTCGATAGCGCGAGTGATGATGGTGGGCTCCTCGACTGCCACCGCAACACCTGCTGAATTGTCTTCAGCAGTATTACTGCTGGCGGCAGCAGAAGTATTTGGCTGAGCGGTCCGCACTGAATTAATACTGGTTGCACTGAGTTCATCGATTGCCACGGCGATGCCGCTGGTATCGAGCTCGGGAATGGCGCTGGCATCAGTGCCAGTTGACTGCGTCTGGGGTTCATTAGCGGATTCTGCGCCTGAGTTCGGGACATCGACCAACACTGAATCTGGTACTTCCGCAATCACAGTCTCAACACCCTCAACCTCATCGACGAGGGGTTCCGGAGTAGCAGCGGTAACAGTTTCAACGGCCGGGTTAGTGGATGGCAGGCTGGTCACCACAAGCTCTTCTGCGTTTTCTGCTACTGCGTCGGTGTCAACCGTTGGCGGTTCGGGCTGAGCAATTGCTTCTGTGGTGTCTTCCTGTGGCGTGGTTTGAACGATCGGGGTTGTGGTCTCTGCTTCAACTACCAGGCGATCTGCGGGTTTTAACAGAGTGTCGTCTGGCTGAGCAACTGTTTCGGTTGGCACAGTGATGATGTCTGAACTTTGTACAGTGTTGGGTTCGGCGGTGATCACTGGCACTGTTGGCTGTGCGTCACCACTATCTGCGCTAACAACCAGGGCTGTGTCGTTTGTTTGCAGCGCAGATTCATTTGTTGAGTCGGCGTTGGCACTCGAGCTGGATTCGATTGTGACGGCCGGTTCGTCAACCGCGACCACGGTGGTAGTTTGCGGATCATTGCCAACAAACATAGAAAGCCCCCAGGCGATTAAGCCCATCGCCGCCGCACCCAGTGCAACCAGTGGCCAGCCAAGCGCGGCGAACAAGCCTTTGCCGCCCGCCGGTGCTGCTGCGCCTGAGTAGACGGTATTCAGGTACCTGGCACCCAAAGCGTTCACCTGAGTTGGTATACCGCTCGATTCCCGATAAATTTTCCCGATAGCCTTGTCGGTGAATGGAAAAACATCAGTGAAACCAGCTTGATTTAACTGGTGAGTGAGATAGTCGCCCACACGGCTTTCATCAAGCGGGGGGAGAGTTGTGGTGGCATGCTGAAAGGAGAATCCGTCATCTTCAAACTCTGCAGCGATTGCGGTGAGCTCGTCTTTGAGCCTTGGTTCGCCGGTCAGTAGCAGGCGAGCGGTTTTGTCGCCGTTTTCCTGGGTAAAGGAACCCATAATATCGATTAATTCGGCGATTTCTTCGATAGGGGCATGATGCGCATCATCGATGGCCAGCACCACGCTCTTTTGTTCATCTGCCAGTGCGCCAAACAGTGGCGCCAGGGCTTCGACGTGATCGGCAATAGACTCTGCTTCGTCTCCGCCAAGCTGATTCAGAACAGCAGCCAGGAAAGCGATGGTTTCGAAGTCTTCGGTGCCTTTGGCAACAAATGGATTAATGCTGCTTTTACAGTGTTTGATGAGCTGTGAAAGAAAGACGGTTTTACCGACGCCTTTGTCACCGGTAAACAAGTGAATTGATTCACCAAAGCGCAGGTGCTGCTCCATATCGGCTCGCACCTGTTGCGTGGTTGAATCTGAAAAACGATTGAACTTTTTATTGTCAATAAAAGGTTGATCTTTGAGACCAAGCTCGGCAAGCGTCTCGTCATGCAGGGTTGCATCCCCAATCGCTTCTTCAACTACCATAATCCTACCCGGTCTTTTGTGTGTGAGCTGACAACGCCTTCGTTGCAGTTGACTGTAGCAGCTTATCGCCAAAACGCTTCATGCTAGATGGCAATGCTGGCGAAAGCGCAGATCAGTCAGGTAATCCATGCCAAGTTTAGAGTAGACCGTTGCTGACAGCAACGCTCAGCACGGCACGGTCACAATGCTTCAAATATCGTAAACATAATGATCATAGAATGCGGCTTTTATGTGTCAAATTCGTTACGCAGTGACTGCTGCAGTAGAGGTTGATCGAAGTCGTTGCACAGGAAAGCTTCGCCGATGCTTTTTAGCAGCACCAGTGTCAGTACATTATCGCGAACCTTTTTATCCCGGTACATCAGACTGTGGCACTGTTCGCTGGTCATTTCAGCGGGCGGTTTTACCGGTAAGCCCGCGGCTTGCAGAATTTGCTCAATGCTGGCGATTTTACTTTGTGGCAGATAGCCAGCCAGTGCTGAAAATTTTGCAGCCAGACATATGCCGGCAGAAATTGCCTCGCCGTGCAGCCACACGCCGTATCCGTTAGCGGTTTCTATGGCATGGCCAAAAGTGTGGCCCAGATTGAGCAGCGCTCGTTGCCCGCTTTCGCGTTCATCGGCGGCGACGATACGCGCTTTATTGGTGCAGCAGCGATGCACGGTATGGGCGAGTTTCTCTGGAGCCAGTTTTAGCAGCGTCTCGATGTTGTCCGAGATCCATTGAAAAAATTCTGCATCGTCGATTAAGCCGTACTTTATCACTTCAGCAAGGCCGGCTTTCAATTCTCTTTCGGGCAGGCTGTGCAGGGATTGCATGTCCGCGATAACGCAACTGGGCTGATGGAAAGCGCCAATCATATTTTTACCCGACGGATGATTCACTCCGGTTTTGCCGCCCACCGACGAGTCAACCTGTGCCAGCAAGGTAGTGGGCACCTGGATAAAGTTCACACCACGTTGATAAGTGGCGGCTGCAAATCCACAAATGTCGCCGACTACGCCACCGCCCAGAGCAATGAGGGTGCTGTTGCGATCAAAACGCTGGTTCATTAGCGTGTCGTAAATACTACCAACGGTTTCCATGTTTTTATGGGCTTCGCCAGCGGGCAAAGTGATGACCTGGCAGTTGTACTGAGTGAGTGCGTTTTGCAGCCGATTTAAATAATGGGTGGCTGTGTTTTCGTCGGCAACAATCAACACGTTTTTACCGCTGATATGCTGGTGGTAGAGTTCCGCGTTGTCCAGAATACCGCTATCAATATAAATCGGGTAGCTTCGATCGCCGAGTTCGACGTGCAGAGATTTCATTGGTTTACGCTTCAGCTTTTTCGGGGCAAGGCAGATCTGCCAGCCCTGTAATGAGTGTCGTTGTTTGTATGCACAGAGCGGTCGAGCTTTTCAACCAGGCGGCAAATGCGCTCAACGACTCGGCGGTGGCTCTGACGGTTGGTACTTACATGAATATGGGCGACAGAACGGTAGATGGGATCGCGATGACGGCTCATTTCTACCAGCGTGGCTCTGGGGTCGCCCTGTTGGAGCAATGGGCGAGAATCATTGCGTGAAGTTCGCTCTACCTGCACATCAATGTTTACGTCCAGGAAAACAACGGTGCCTCTGGTTTTTAATCGTTGTTGGTTTTCATCTCGTAGTACGGCACCCCCGCCTGTGGCCAGAATAATATTTGGTTTGCGGGTGAGAAAATCGATCATGCGCGCTTCGCGACGCCTGAAACCGGATTCTCCCTCGAAATCAAAGATGGTCGGGATGTCTACGCCGCAGGCTGCTTCAATTTCACGATCACTATCGTAAAAAGGGCGACACAGTCGACGGGCCAGTTGTTTGCCAACAGTTGTTTTGCCGGCACCCATTGGACCGATAAGGATGATACTTGCCATAGTGTTGCGAATACATGAGATACCCGAACATTACAGCAAAGAGGGATTTTCTGCAGACAAAAAAAACCGCGGTTGCCCGCGGTTTTTTAATCATGCTGTGAAGAACAGGTGAATTGACTAGTTATCCAGTGCGGATGTCCCGTCATTGACGATTTTAGGCGTCACGAAAACCAGCAGTTCGGTTTTATCGTCTTCATTCGCGTTGTACTGGAACAACTTGCCCAACAGCGGCAGATCACCGAAGAATGGTACCTGATCGCGTCGCTGAATAAGGGTCTGCTCGTAGATACCGCCCAGCACGACTGTCTCACCGTTAGCGACCAACACCTGAGTGTTTACTTCGCGAGTATCGATACTAGGTATGCGTGAATCACCGGTACCAAACACTTCACCGACAGAATCTTTGTTCACGGTCAGATCCATGATGATGCGCTCATCTGGCGTGATTTGAGGTTTAACTCTCAGGCCCAGTACCGCTTTGCGGAATGAGATAGAGGCTGCACCGCTTGAAGCTGCCTCGAGATAAGGAATCTCCACACCTTGTTCGATATAGGCTTCGCGCTGGTTGGCGGTGATCACACGTGGGCTTGAAATTACTTCGCCGCGACCTTCTGCCTGCATGGCGGAGAGTTCAAGTTCCAGCAAGGTGCCAAACGGAAGTTTAGCGAATGCCAGACCAAGACTACCTGCCTGGTTAATTGCCGGCAGATTCACGTTGAAGCGATCCAGGCCCGGTGTGCCGTCAGCCAACAATGTTTGGGTGGCACTAGCTGATCCTGAGACGACTCCACCTTCCCCGTCATTTGTAGTGTCGCGGCTAACACCAAATCGAACACCTATTTCGCGGTTGAAGTCATCTGTAGCAATGACGATCCGTGATTCAATCAGTACTTGTCGAACCGGGACATCCAGTCGCGTAACCAGAGCCCTGACTTTACCCAGAACGCCTACGGTATCGCTAACCAGAATAGTGTTGGTGCGATCGTCTATGGTGACGTTGCCGCGCTCAGATAAAACTCCACCGGTATCTGATTTCAGGATGGCAGCCACTTCAGTAGCCTTGGCATAGTTTACCTGTACGAACTCTGTGCGCAGTGGCTCAAGCTCAATCGCCTTTTGTGCCGCTTCACGCTCGGCAGCTTCCTGGTCAGCGATCTCGCCGGCAGGAGCAACCATCACAACATTACCGGAGGCTCTTTTATCCAGCCCCTTGGTGCGAAGTATAATGTCCAGTGCCTGATCCCATGGAACATTTTTAAGGCGAAGAGTCAGTTTGCCGGAAACACTGTCACTGACGACAATATTAAGATCGGTGAAGTCTGCTAACAGTTGGAGCACTGAGCGGACTTCGATATCCTGAAAGTTAAGTGATAACTCCTCACCACTATACTGAACCGTAGAGCGGCTTAGTGCCGGAGGGGCGTAATTAGGAGTCGGGGTCGAGTAGTCGACACCAGAATCGGCTGAGCTGTTCTCCCCTATCTCAGGCATGGGTGCCAATTCAACTTTAGTTGGTGACGTGTCTTCTACATATTCATCAACTGATGCGCCGTTATTAACTTCGATAGCTGAACTGGTGGCATCTGGTACTTCATTGAGAATTACTTCTGAGTCAGCCGGGGCTGGTGGCTCAGGTGCATTTTGTTGGTAGTCAATTGGCAGGCTTGACGGTAACTCAACCACTACACCACCATCGTCGGCTGGAGCTAACAATGGATCCGAAGCGGCGGTACCTGGATCTTCCTGAACAGCGTCAGGTAGCTCCGAAAGCTCACCTTGCGCGTCGGTGTCGAAGACATCGCCGTCGAATGTAACACGAAGTACATCACCATCAATTTCTGTTTCATAGTCAGACATTGAGCTTAGATTAACCACCACACGAGTGCGGTCGTTGGCTTCGACGATATTAACGCTTTCGACGTTACCTACACCCACTGGCACGATGCGTTTGTCCAGTGCGTTTGTTGTGCCCATTAAATCGATTGCAATTCTCGCAGGGTCTTCGATTTGAAAGGTTTGCGTATCTACAGAGTTTTCACTTAACTTGAAAGCGATCTGTTGTTGATTACCCGGTAAGGTGGTGTGGCTTATGTTGTCAAGGGTGGCGGCAAAACCCTGGGTAACAAGCACCTGAGTACTTATTGCCATAGCCAGCAGGCGCAGCTTACCCAAGTGCATGCACCGGGTTGTACCTTCACTGACTGGTGAGCCGCAGACTGATGGTTTATTCACCGTTTTTCTCCGTCGCATCGTTTTACTTGTGTTCAAAGCGTTTCCAGTGGTGGCGTTCATTCTTCATCACCTAGCGCCAACTGGGCGTCACGTTGTATCCAGCCACTGATACCATCAGGTATAAGTTCAACCAGACTAATTTCGTTTTCTGAGATTTGCACAATTTTCCCGTGGTTCTGACCAGCGTAGTTACCTGGCTGAACTCGATGAATAGTGCCTTCGGGGTCTTGCACCAAGGCCCAGCTGGAGGCGCGTTGTTTAAGAATGCCAACCATCTTGAGTGAATCAAGCGGATAGCTTTCGAGAGATTCGCGTCTGCGATTGTCGCTGGGTCGTGGCCCGCTAGTGATTGATTGTGTATCCGTTAATAGCTCCGAGCTGGGTTTGAACGGATCTCTGAGTTTGGCTTCTACATAGCTAAATGATTGGTACTGGGCAAAATCAGGTAGTGGATCGACGCGGCCCTGATGCTTTTGCTTTGTCTCTGCCACAAACTGTTGTAAGTCAGTCAGGTCAGAGTCGCATCCAGCCAGAATCGCTATGCTTGCCAGTGCAACTGATGCGTTTCGCAAACAGTTAAACCGGGATGAGGATTTCATTAGTTTCATACCTTATCCCTCGTCATCGTCTAGGTAGCGGTAAGTGGTGGCAGTAAGATCCATTTTAAGTTTTTGCTTACTGCTATTCGGATTCGCGGTACCTCCGGAGGGGGTGATTGCGATGTTGTGCAAGGTGACGATTCGCGGCAGCGCCGCCAATCCGCTGACAAAATTACCAAACTGATGATAGTTGCCGGTCACACTGATATTAATCGGGTATTCGACATAGAACTCTCTGGCGATTTCTTTACCAGGTTTGAAGAATTCCACCTCCAGGCCCGCCGCTACGCTTGTTTGCGATAAATCAATAAGCAGACTTTCAATATCTGTTTTATTGGGCAGCTGACGTAACATAACGTTAAAGGTGCGTTTCATCTCACTGAGTTGTTCTACATAGGCTTCGCGGTTTGCAGCTTTTGCCTGAGTGGTGTCAAAGACGGTTTTCAAATTATTTTCTTTGGCCGCGATCACATCCAGGGATTGAAACTTGGGCTTCACTAGAAACCATAAGCCAGCGCAAACGATTGCTGTGAGTAGCAACGCCAGTACAAAAGCACGTGCTGCAAGTGGTGCTGTGCCGATCTTTTTAAGATCACTTGCTTCGAGACCCTGTAGATCTGATATAGCTTGTCCGATATCCACGAGAGACCCCTATTCTTCGCTTATCGCGAGTTGAGTTTGTTCTGCTGGTGCCACAGACTGTGATAAACGCAGCTTGAAAGTACTAATGCCACTGTCTTTGGCAGACTGAATAACCTCGAGACCAGGTTGCTTAAACCACTCTGATGCATCAAGGTTTCGCATTAAGGTAGATACTCTGGCGTTGGAGTCTGCACGTCCCTCGAAAGCAAGGCGATCTTTATCCTGCCTCATCGATAAAAGGTAAACACCATCAGGGACTCGTTCAGCCAGCTCCTGAAATGTATGCACTACCTGCGGTCGTTTTGTTTGCAGCTCTTGAATAATATCCATACGAGCCAGTAAATTTGATTTGGTTGATTCAAGCTCTTCAATTTCTTTTAGCTCAGCTTTAAGCTTGTCTATCTCGGTTTGCAGGTATCGATTGCGTGATTCCTGATATTCAATTTTCTGCTGTGCGAATCGCACACCGCCAAATACAATACCGGCCCCAATCAATGCAGTGAATAGTGCACTTATGCCAAACTCTTTGGTTTTAACCCGACGTTCTTCTTCGCGCCAGGGTAACAGGTTAATTTTCGCCATCAGTCGAATCCTCGTGTAGCAAGCCCACAGGCAATCATCATCGCCGGACCATCAGATTGCAGTCTCTGTTGTGCTACACCGGATGCACAATCGATATTTTGAAAAGGGTTTGCGATAGAAGTCGGTGTGCCGATCTGCGCTTCAATCAACTCGCTGATACCCTGAATTTCCGCACAACCACCGGCGAGTAGAATTTGATCAACGTAATCGTTTTGATCAGCCGAAAAGAAAAACTGTAGGAAGCGGTTTGCCTGCTGCACAATTTGATCTTTAAACGGGTTTAAAATTTCGGGTTCATAGTTGTCCGGCAGTCCGCCAACTCGTTTAACCCGGCCAGCGTCTTCATAAGACAAGCCGTAGCGACGCATGATTTCTTCTGTCAACTGTTTGCCGCCAAAAGGTTGCTCGCGGGTATAGACCAAATTATCGTCGCGGAAAACACTCAGGCTGGTCATGGTGGCACCTACATCAAGCACTGCGATCGTTTTATCTTTCCAGTCAACATCAGATTGCTGTTGGATTAATTTGCAGGTGTGCTCGATAGTGTAGGGTTCAATGTCGACCACCTTGGCAGTTAAGCCGCCGATCTCGCAGGCCGCCGTTCGTTCTTCAACGTTTTCGCTGCGTGAAGCGACCAGCAGTACCTCGTTGCTGGCTGGTTGGTCTTCATTGGGCCCGATCACCTGATGATCCAGATTCACCTCTTCCAGCGAGTAAGGGATATATTGATCTGCTTCAAGTTGAATTTGTGCTTCCAGTTCAGCCGGCTTAAGGTTGCCTGGCATCTGAATCACCTTGGTGATGACCATTGCGCTCGGTACGGCGACGGCGGCGAATTTTTTCTTGGAGCCTGACCTCTTCAGCGCTCTCTTGATAGCCTCCCCGACAGCCTCTATATCCTGAAGGCTCTTATCGTTCATCGCGTTGGCTGGCAGTGGTTCTACTGCGTAGCTTTCGATACGGTATGCCGTCTTGGTTCGACTCAATTCCAGCAACTTCACCGAGGTGGAGCTGATGTCGATACCGATCAGGTTCGATTGTTTGTTTCCGACTGAAAAATTCATGGTATGGGATAACGCCCAGGCAATTTGCTTGTAGGATTCAATCCAAAAAGATGTCTTGAATTTTTAATAAGTTGCAAGGTTTTTTCACAAACCGCTGTGCAACTGCCATAATGAAACTGCAAAAGGCACTCCAATTTTTTTTCTTCGGTCTGCTAAAAGCGATAAAAAGGTCTACAAACGTCTATATTTCTACTGATTATGGGTTTCACCCGTTCGGATGTGTGAAGCTGGACACAAATTTTCCGTTATCCTGAGTACCTCGCATTGATTGGTCAGATATTTAAAGTACTGCTAGGGCTGTGTTTCCTGGCGATCGTCATAGTCGGAGTTGCCGGTTTTTTTACGTATAAGAGACTGGAGCCCAATCTCCCGGATATTGACGCGTTGAGCGAAGTGGAGCTCCATGTGCCTTTGTCTGTGTACACTAGTGACGCCAAATTGATCGCCGAATTTGGCGAAAAACGTCGTGAGCAGTTGTTCTTCGAAGACACTCCTCAAATACTTATTGATGCGATTATTGCCTCAGAAGATGATCGCTTTTTCGAACACCCAGGCGTTGATTATCAGGGACTTATCCGCGCGGGTGTGAATTTGATTAAAACCGGCAAAAAAGGGCAGGGCGGCAGCACGATCACAATGCAGGTTGCGCGCAACTTGTATTTGTCGCCGGAAAAGACCTATGTTCGGAAAATTAACGAAATATTACTGGCGCTGAAAATCGAGCGTCAAATTAGTAAAGAAGCGATCCTGGAGCTGTATTTAAATATCCCATACCTGGGCAATCGCGCCTATGGCGCGGCGTCGGCGGCCAAGGTGTATTACGGAAAGTCGGTGTCAGATCTGGATCTGGCTGAAGCCGCAATGATCGCCGGTTTGCCAAAAGCCCCGTCGCTGTATAACCCGATCGTGAATCCGGAACGAGCGCTGGTACGTCGCAATTATGTGCTTAGGCGCATGCTTGAATTGGGAAAAATTTCGAATCAGCAGTTTGATGATGCTAAAGCCAAGCCGGTGACAGCGAAATTACATCGTACGGCCAGTGAGCTTGAGGCAGGTTATGTCAGCGAAATGGCACGCGCACAAATGGTGGCATGGCTGGGAAATAACGCGTACACCGGTGGCTATAAGGTGTACACCACCATAGATAGTGAGCATCAGGTGGCCGCAAATCTGGCGTTGCGTCAGGCGCTGCAGAGTTATGAGAAAAGACACGGCTTTCGCTTGCCGGGCAAAGCGACGACTGAAGATGTGAGTTCTCAGGAAAACATCGATGAAATACTCTCCACCATGCCGGGGCACGGTGGGTTGAAGGCGGCGGTGGTGGTGAGGACCACCGAAACGGCTGCGGTCGTTGGAATCCAGGGTGGCAACTTGTTAGAAATTCCCTGGGAGAACATGGCTTGGGCATCTCCGGCGAGCGAGGACGATCCTGAAAAACGCAAGTTTTCAAAGCCCGGTGAAATATTGTCGCCTCTGGATTTGATTTATATCTCTGAAGTCACTGTGGTTCCGCCTTTGGAGGAACCGAGGAAAGGTCGATTGCAGCCGATTCAACCGGTATTGGGATATGCACTTGCACAAATGCCGGAGGTTGAAGGGGCTTTTGTCTCTTTGTCACCTAGCACGGGTAAAATTGCCGCGTTGGTCGGTGGCTTTGACTTTTACCGTAGCAAATTCAACCGGGTGACACAGGCTTCACGCCAGCCTGGCTCGAATTTCAAGCCTTTTATCTACTCGGCTGCGCTGGATAACGGAGATACAGCTGCAACTATCTACAACGATACGCCGGTGGTGCTGGAAGATAACGTGCTTGAAGATGAGTGGCGGCCAAGAAACTACTCCGGGCGATTTTTTGGCCCTACGCGGTTGCGTGAAGCTTTGGTAAAGTCGCGGAATATCGTTTCTATAAAAGTCTTGCAGGAGCTTGGGATTTCGAGTGCGGTCCGCTACGCAAAGCGATTTAATTTTAAACCAGACAGCCTGCCGAAGAATTTATCGCTGGCTCTCGGCAGTGGCGATATGACGCCGCTGGAACTTGCCACCGGCTATACAGTATTTGCCAATGGTGGATACTCATTACCAGCTAGATTTATTGAGAAAATTGTCGACGGTGATGGCAATGTGGTTTATGAATCAGCCGCGGTTGAGTTCTGTGAAACCGAGGAATTATGTGATCAGCTCATCAGTGAGAACGGCAAGACGAATATCGTTGAGAACGTGGCGTTGACAGTGGATGACATCGATCAGGCGATAGCTGCCGATGAACCGGTTGTGAGTGCGGCGAATGCAGAGCTCCCGGGGATTCCAGCTATTGAGAAAACGATCATAGCACCGCGAGTGATTGAACAGCGTAACGCATTTATTATGCGATCAATTATGCGGGAAGTGGTTCAACGCGGCACAGCGACCAGAGCCAAGGTGCTGGGTCGCTCTGACATTGCAGGGAAAACCGGAACCACTAATGATCTATTTGATGCCTGGTTCACCGGATTCAATAGTCAACTCGTTGCCACGGCATGGATTGGATATGATGAGCAGCGTTCTCTCGGCACCAGAGAAAGCGGTGGGGTAGCAGCATTGCCGATGTGGGTCGACTATATGCGGGTGGCGCTTGACGCTGTGCCGGAAGACAAGGAGTATCAGCCGGATGGTATCGCTACCGCACGAATTGACCGCAAAACGGGCAAACTTGCTGTGCCGGGTGCTGAGAATTCAGTCTTTGAGTTTTTCCGTGAAGAGTACCTTCCTTTGGAATACGCGGAGTCAGATGAGGAAGTCACTCCGGTGCCGGTACGTCAGCCGCGTGCAAACGTCGCGTTCACCACAGAGCAGGATGGCGGAAACGTAACGGGTACCGTGACAACTTCAACACCGCAAGTGGTCCCTCCGCCGAAAAAACAAGCCGATAAAAAGAAGCTCGAGCAACTTTTCTAGCGGATTTGCCCGGTGCGCTGTCGCGCAGGGCTCCTCAGCCAAACAAGCCCGGTTATTGATGAAATGCCGGGCTTAGTTCGTGTACTGATTCAATCATAATCTCGACATTCTCTGGCTGTACGTGCTGATGAATGCCATGACCGAGATTAAAGATATGCCGGTGGCCGTTACCATAACTCTCAAGGACTCGCCCTACTTCGCTTTTAATTCTTTCTGGCGTGCCGTATAAAACCCCCGGATCGAGATTGCCCTGTAGTGCAACTTTATCTTGAGTTAGAGATCTGGCATCTCTCAAATCAATAGTCCAGTCGACACCAACTGCATTACACCCTGTGCGAGCAATATCTGGTAACCACATTCCACCATTCTTGGTGAACAGGGTAACCGGAATAGCTGGATGAGATTCTTTCAACGCGCTGACGATTTGTTGCATGTAGTGCAGCGAGAATGACTGGTAGGCGAACGGCGTGAGAATTCCACCCCAGGTATCAAACACCATCAATGCCTGTGCGCCGGCATCCGCTTGTGCGCGCAGGTAGTTAATCGTAGTAATGGTAATTTTTGCGAGTAATGTGTGTAGCGCAGACTCTTCTGCATACATCAGGCGTTTAGTGTGGTGGTAGTCTTTACTGCCTGAGCCTTCGACCATATAGGTGGCCACGGTCCAGGGGCTGCCACTAAAACCGATTAATGGCACACTGTCGTTTAGTTCTTTTCTTATTAGCCTCACCGCGTCCATTACATAGCGAAGCTCGGTTTCAGGGTCCGGGTCAGCAAGTTGATTGATATCCCGTGGCGTGCGCACCGGGTTTTTGAAACGAGGTCCCTCACCAGCTTCGAAGTATAGCCCCAGGCCCATTGCATCTGGTACGGTCAGGATATCCGAGAATAATATGGCTGCATCGAGGCTATAACGCCGAATAGGCTGCAGCGTGACTTCGCAGGCTAGTTCAGGTGTGCCTGCCAGTGTCATAAAATCACCGGCGCGTTTTCTGGTCTCGAGATACTCCGGCAAATAGCGTCCTGCTTGTCGCATAATCCAGATTGGAGTTCGATCAACTGGCTCGTTATTAAGAACTTTAAGAAAACGTGTATTTCGGATGGAGTGCATCGGTGACCCGGATGGTGAAAGTTAGCTAAGTTGAATGGCAACTTTGCCCGTTAAAATTGTTTATGGACGGACTCTATATACCGAGATATTCGATAATACCATCGGCCGCATTGCGACCTTCGAACACAGCGGTGACAACTAAGTCGGATCCTCTAACCATATCGCCACCGGCAAAGATTCGAGGATTCGCCGTTTGATGGGCAAATTTGTTTTTCGATGGTGTCTCCGGTGCGATAACGCAGCCACGCTGATCGATTTCGATTTGATGCTGAACAAACCA
The DNA here is from genome assembly GCA_964574535.1 of uncultured Granulosicoccaceae bacterium. Classification (GTDB taxonomy): domain Bacteria; phylum Pseudomonadota; class Gammaproteobacteria; order Granulosicoccales; family Granulosicoccaceae. Next base: position 21,144 of record CAZNOB010000007.1, read on the forward strand.
GTCCGGTGGATTTGGTCGGAAGCCAAATGCAACTAGCACCGCATCTGCGGCAATAGTTTTCTCTGAGCCGAGTACGGGTTCAGGTGTGCGGCGCCCCCGGTTATCTGGTAGCCCCAGTTTTGTGGTAACGCATTTAACGCCAGTGACTTTTTCACCGTCGCCAATGATTTCCAGGGGCTGTTGGTTCCAAACGAAGTTTACCCCTTCTTCCTTTGCGTTTTTTACTTCGCGGCGAGAGCCTGGCATGTTGCTTTCGTCGCGACGATAAGCACAGGTAACCGATGCTGCACCTTGTCGCAGGGCAGTGCGATTGCAGTCCATCGCTGTATCTCCGCCGCCAAGGACAACGACATTTTTATCTCGAAGATCAATGTGGTTGTCTGTACTCCAGTTTTCTACTTTATTAACGTTCGATATCAGATAGGGCAGTGCGTCGTAGACACCGTGTAGATCTTCGCCAGCGAAACCCCCGCGCATCGAAGTGTAGGTGCCCATGCCCATAAAAACCGCATCGAAAGTCTCGAGAATTTGATCCAGAGTGATATCAACGCCGATCGTGGTATTTAGTCGAAATTCGACTCCCATTTCTTCCATGATCTCGCGGCGCTTGAAAACAATTTCCTTTTCCAGTTTAAAGGGAGGGATGCCGAAGGTCAGCAGTCCGCCGATTTCATGGTAGCTGTCAAATACGATTGGTTTGACACCGTTGCGAACCAGCACATCGGCACAACCTAGTCCAGCCGGCCCAGCGCCGATAATTGCCACCTGTTTTCCAGTTGGCTGGACATTTGACATGTCCGGTCGCCAGCCCTGTTTAAACGCCTCGTCAGTGATGTATTTTTCAATTGAGCCAATGGTGACAGCGCCAAAACCATCATTTAGTGTGCATGCACCTTCACAAAGCCGGTCCTGGGGGCAAACTCTGCCACACATCTCCGGTAGCGAGTTGGTGCGGTGGCTCATCTCTGCGGCTTCCAGTAAATTGCCTTCGGCAATCAGCTTTAGCCAGTTGGGAATGTAGTTGTGGACCGGACATTTCCACTCACAGTAGGGATTTCCGCAGCCAAGGCATCGTTCGGATTGAATGGCCGCAGTGCTGGGATCAAACTGACCGTAAATTTCGCGAAAATGAACAACCCTTTCTTTTGCGGGTGTTTTCTCGGGGTCCTGGCGTTGTGCGTCCAGAAACTGAAAAACGTTTGTCATGCGATTCCGCTACCGTCCTGTTTGAGGGTGAGTTCCGCAGCTTTATGAAATCTTAAAATTCGCGAAGCTGTTTGCCGAAGCTGAGAGGCCCGGTCTGGACAGAAGTATAGTTGTCAGGCGCCAAGTTTTGATTTGATTAGAGCACTCACTGCAGACATATCAGCACGACCCTGAAGTACGGGCTTTAATTTACCCATCACTTTACCCATATCTCGAATTTCTGACGCGCCAGTGTCTGCGATTGCACTCTCAATCAGCGCTTGAATTTCTTCTTCCGGCAACGCTTGTGGGAGGTAAGTTTGAATTATATCTAGTTCTTTTTTTTCTATCGCTGCCAGGTCGGTTCGACCGCCTTTCTCAAACTGCTCAATAGATTCGCGACGCTGTTTTGCCATTTTATCGAGAATAGCGATCATCGCTTGATCGTCGATATCGATTCTGTCGTCAACTTCGCGTTGTTTTACCGCTGCCGAGACCAGTCTTAAAACCGCAAGGCGATCTTTGTCGCCACTTTTCATGCAGGCCTTGATGTCTGCCATCAGGCCAGCTTTAATCTCGGACATGAGGAGGCCTAGTACATTCGCACGCGGCGAGAGATTTCTTTGGAAAGCTTCTTCTGATGACGCTTGACTGCTGCAGCGGCTTTTCGCTTTCGCTCTGTCGTGGGCTTTTCATAGTATTCGCGACGACGGGTTTCAGTCAGGACACCCGCTTTTTCACAGGATCTCTTGAAGCGGCGAAGCGCTATTTCAAAGGGTTCGTTCTCTTTAACACGTACAGATGGCATCGGTTTGTTGCTTCTCTTGAAGTACTTGCGCGGTGGCGTTGCGCGGATTATTTTGTGGATAGGTGGTGAAAATACACTGATTCCACAGCTTAGCCCATCAATTATAAGGGTTTATGCTGTACAAGCAAGTAATCGACCCGCTTTGTTGTGAGTTGAATGGTTATGATTGAGTCTTTTTTATGCGAGAAATGCCTTGTTAGTACTTGGGATTGAGACATCTTGTGACGAAACCGGACTGGCGTTGTACCACACAGAGCATGGTTTGCTTGCTCACGTGCTGCATAGTCAGGTTGCTCAGCATGAGGCTTATGGCGGTGTGGTGCCCGAAATTGCTTCTCGGGATCACGTGCGAAAATGGGTTGGGCTGACTCGGGACTGCGTCCGCAAAGCCGGCGTGAGGATCGATCAGATTGAAGCTGTTGCCTACACTGCTGGGCCGGGTCTGGCCGGTGCATTATTTTCCGGTGCGATGGCCGGGCGGATGCTGGCCTGGAGCCTGGGGGCTAAAGCGCTGGGCGTACACCATATGGAGGCGCACTTGCTGGCGCCCATGCTGGAGGCTGATCCACCCGCTTTTCCATTCATCTGTTTACTGGTATCCGGTGGGCACACGCAGTTGGTCAGGGTTGATGGCGTCGGTCAGTATCGATTGCTCGGCGATACACTTGACGATGCTGCCGGTGAGGCCTTCGATAAAACCGCAAAAATGCTGGGGTTGGGATATCCTGGGGGGCCTCGACTTGCCGTAGCGGCAGAGAAAGGCAATGACAAGAAGTTTGTGTTTGCCCGTCCGATGACTAATCGCCCCGGCCTGGACTTTAGCTTCAGTGGCTTGAAAACTGCCGCGATGACTGCTTTTCTGGCTGCAGATAAAAATCCGCTTCTGGTTGCAGATATTGCAGCGGGCTTCCAGTCGGCGGTTGTCGATACCATGACGATCAAGTGCGAGCGGGCTTTAAAGCAGGAGAACCTCAACCGTCTGGTAGTTGCCGGAGGAGTTGCATCAAATAAGAAACTGCGGTCGGCCCTGACTAAATCGGTTGAGAAATCTGGCGGAAAGCTTTTTTGTCCGCGACTGGAATTCTGCACAGATAACGGAGCGATGATCGCGTATGCGGGCGCACTGCGCCTGCAAGCTGGCGAGTTTGCAGGTGATCAGGTCAATATAAGGCCGCGATGGCCGCTCGGAGAAATGACGATCCCGTAAGTGGGTCTCGCAGTCAGGGCTTCTTGCCTATTCTAGGTTCAGTGCCTTTCATCAAACGGTCTATATTGCTGCGATGCCGCCAGAAAACCAGAGCGCCGATCACTGCGCCACAGACCATAATTTCAGTCGAACGAGTAGTAATCCAGAGAAACAGTGGTAGCAGCACCATGCTGCCAAGTGCTGCCAGTGAGGAGATACGAAACGTAAGGCTTAGGGCCAGCCAACTGGCAATGACCAGCAATCCCGCGAGCCACGAAAGTCCGAACACACTGCCGATGGTGGTGGCAACGCCTTTGCCGCCCTTGAATTGAAAAAAAACCGGATACATATGTCCCAACACGCAGGCGATCGCTGTGAGGCCGGTCCATAACGGGCCAATGTCTGACATGTTCGCAGCAAACACAGGCAAAAAGCCCTTCAGCGCATCACCGATTAATGTAATTGCGGCCGCTGATTTACCTCCTACTCTCAGCACATTGGTTGCGCCGGGGTTGCCAGATCCTTCGGAGCGGGGATCTGGTAATCGCATGAGTTTGCAGACTAGTATGGCGGTGGAAATTGACCCGATCAGGTAGCCGATGACTGGAAAAAATAGCTGCATGGAGATTCTGCTGTGTAATAAGGCGTCGTGGAGTTTGCACTATGCAGAGTTTCGGACCTGCATATTCCTGTGCCAGGGTAGGGCGATACTCTGTTCGTACCCATGGCTTTTGAAGCGCTAGAATAGCAGCCTTCGTCCAGCCGCCTCCACTAAAGACGGTTGTGTCTGTGTTTTGCGTGAGAAGATAATTGTCCACCACCGATAATTCAAATTTTGATCTCGTTCCGTCACTTGTGCGTAGAGCCAGTGATCGTGCGCAGGCGGAGTATGCGCATCACGCAGAGGTCCCCAATACGATTGCCGAACGACTCTACGAACGCTTGTCTCTTCTAAAGAGCCCGCCATCCCGGGTACTTGATATCGGAACCGGTGACGGACGGCATCTGACCATTTTGCGCCAGCTTTTTCCTCGTGCAAAAATCGTTGGGGCAGATCTAAGTCTGAACGCTTTGTCGAAAGCACGCAGTACTAGATTTTGGCAGCGCAGCAACGCTGTGGTGTGTCTGGATGCACGTGTTGCTATGCCGTTCTCGGATGGATGTTTCGATCTGGTTGTCTCTAATCTGGCTATGCCATGGATTTGGCCGGCTGAGATATTTGCAAGCGAGTTGAATCGAGTACTTAGTGATAACGGGGCGTTTTTTTTAAGTTCTGTTGGGCCAGATACACTCGTTGAACTGCGCACAGCCTGGCGAAAAATCGATTCTGCCGATCATATAAACGCATTTCTGGATATGCACGATGTCGGTGATTTGCTGCATCGAGCTGGTATCTCGGACCCGGTGATGGATACCGAGCGACTATCGGTGACTTATTCAAGTCTGGACAAGCTATTAACCGAATTGATCCACACGGGTTGTACTAATGTACTGCAGGGACGTCGCAGGGGATTGATGGGGTCCGATATTCGCCAGAGACTGGCACAGGTTTATGGCGAAGCCGGGCGCGCCAGTTTCTCAACTGAGGGTATCAGTGCGACGCTTGAAGTGGTCTATGCCCACGGTTGGAAGGGTCAGGCAAAAAGATCTTCGCCGATCAGCGGTGAGTATGTCGTGAATATTGATCAGCTGCGTAGCACACGACAGTAGAGCCTGAGTGAATATTTGCAGGCTAATTGCAAGAATAAAATTAATCAAAGCGAGTTGGTGCTTGCCGATAAGTTGATTAGTGATTATCATTATTTCAGAAATAACTGAAATGGACGTTTCGGCAAAGATTCTCGTTTAACCCGTAACTCGTAATCCGTATAACTCATCCTAATCTCGTTCTTTCGATTGAGCGAAGTGTAAGGCTGGGTTAACATTGACCGCTTTTAAATTGGTTCTGCCTGAATGGTCGTAAGACAGCTCAACAGCGAAACTGGGGCGACCCAAATCATCGTGAAAGGCAACAGGTCAACCAGTTGGCGGGCCAATGTACTGCTGGCTGCTTCGCTTGGCGCAGTGAGTGCCTTGTTTGGTGGCGGAATTGCATTGCATGGGTTCTGGCTGGTATTGCCTTTTGCCGGACTGGAATTCCTTGCGGTTATGTTTTGCCTTGATAGGGTTTACCGAAAAATGGGCTATACAGAGGTGATTTCTATCGGGGAGTCGACTCTCCTGATAGAGGCTGGCTATAACAAGCCAGATACTTCGGTAGAAATGTCTCGGCACTGGACGCAGATAGAATTTGATGATCCTCCCAGCTCTTTCGAGGTGGGATCGCTGAGACTTTGTTCAAGCGGCAAGAGCGTGGAGCTCGGGCGATTGTTAAACAAGATAGAAAAGCGAGATTTGTTCGAGCAACTCCAGCTCAGTCTGGGGCTAAAAGATACAAAACTGAGGTTGGTTTCCTAGACGCTAATTCACTTCGTTCGGAGACCAGTGTCGAACGGTTATTAAGATAATTCGTTGTGTGCCTTCCCAAAGGGATACAGCAAGCTAAAATCCTGATTATTTAAAATTGGAGAAGGTCCGAATGAGGTCCCCAATGTCGTTTATATCGCGATGGCTGTTAGCAGCGTCTGCGTTTCTCTTCAGCCAGGCGAGTCTGGCTCAAATCAATATGCCCGTGGGTGTCACTCCTATCAGCAAGGAAGTGTACGGCCTGCATATGATGATTTTCTGGGTATGCTGTGTGATCGGTGCTGCAGTGTTTGCAGTGATGTTTTACTCAATGTGGGCACACCGAAAGTCCAAAGGTGCAAAGGCAGCAGATTTTCATGAAAGCACAACAGTAGAGATCATCTGGACCACCGTGCCGCTGCTTATTCTGATTGCTATGGCTATTCCGGCGGCTAAAACATTGATAGCTATGGAAGACACCAGTGATGCCGAAGTCACTGTCAAAGTCACCGGCTATCAGTGGAAATGGCATTACGAGTATCTGGATTCCGGTATTAGTTTTTTCAGTACTCTCGATGCTGAGCACAATGCAGCCAGGCAAGTTGGCTCTGGTATCGACGTCACTAAAATTGACAATTATCTGAAGGAAGTAGATAACGAGCTTGTGCTGCCAGTCGGTAAGAAAGTGCGTTTTCTACATACCGCATCGGATGTGATTCATTCCTGGTGGGTGCCGGATCTGGCAGTGAAGAAAGATGCAATCCCAGGTTTTATCAATGAAAACTGGGCCCTGATCGAAGAGCCGGGTGTTTATCGCGGTAAGTGCACCGAGTTGTGTGGCCGTGATCATGGATTTATGCCGATCGTGGTTCGCGCCGTTCCTGAAGAGGAATACCAGGCATGGGTTGCAGAGAACGCACCCGCGCCAATGATGGCTGATACAGCACCCGCGACAACTGTTGCAGGTGCCACTGAAGAAGATGCTGATCGAGAATGGGGAATGGACGAGTTGATGGCAAAAGGCGAGAGCGTTTACAACGCGAATTGCGCATCCTGCCACCAGGTAGACGGTAACGGAATTCCTGGTGCCTTTCCTGCCATAGCTGGAAGTCCGGTGGCCAATGGTCCGGCGGACGCCCACATCAGTGTGATTTATGCAGGCATCCAGGGCACAGCGATGGCGTCTTTCGCGGCACAACTGAGCGATGTTGATATGGCTGCCGTGATCACTTATCAGCGCAATGCGTTTGGTAATACTGTGGGTGATACCGTACAGCCCGCTGCCATCAAGGCGCTGCGTTAGAGACATGTTAAAGAATATACTGAATTCAAGCTTCAATCGGAGTCCACTATGAGCGCTGCATCAGCAGAACATCACGATCACGATGATCATCACGGCCCGGCCAAGGGTTGGACACGCTGGCTTTACACCACCAACCACAAGGACATAGGAACTCTGTATTTGCTGTTCGCCCTTGTGATGTTTTTCATTGGTGGCGGCATGGCTTTAATTATCAGAGCTGAGCTATTTTCACCCGGTCTGCAAATCGTTGATCCACTGTTTTTCAACTCCATGACGACGATGCATGCTCTGGTGATGATTTTTGGGGTGGTGATGCCAGCGTTTGTCGGCTTGGCCAACTGGATGATCCCGATGATGATTGGTGGTCCGGATATGGCCTTGCCGAGACTAAACAACTGGAGCTTCTGGATTATGCCTTTTGCATTCCTGCTGCTGTTGTCGACTTTGTTCATGGAAGGTGGTGGGCCGGCCGGCGGTTGGACGCTTTACGCACCGCTGTCGCTGCAGGGTGGAAATAACTTTGCGTTTGTTATTTTTGCGATTCACTTTATGGGAATCTCATCAGTAATGGGATCAATTAATATCGTTGCCACAATCTTTAATATGCGTGCGCCAGGCATGACTCTGATGAAAATGCCTTTGTTTGTGTGGACGTGGTTGATTACCGCTTATCTGTTGATTGCGGTGATTCCTGTTCTTGCCGGTGCAGTGACTATGCTGCTGACTGATCGCTATTTTGGCACAAGCTTTTTTAACGCTGCGGGTGGTGGTGACCCTGTGATGTACCAGCATATTTTCTGGTTCTTTGGCCACCCTGAAGTCTATATTTTGATCTTGCCTGCGTTTGGTATTGTTTCAAGCATTATCCCGACCTTTGCTCGAAAGCCGCTGTTTGGTTATGCATCAATGGTTTATGCGACTGCTTCAATCGCATTCCTTTCATTCATCGTATGGGCTCATCACATGTTTACGGTGGGCATGCCTCTGGCGGGCGAGATGTTCTTTATGTTTGCCACCATGATGATCTCAGTACCGACTGGCGTGAAAGTCTTTAACTGGATAGCAACAATGTGGCGAGGATCAATGACCTTTGAAACCCCAATGCTGTTTGCCATTGGCTTTCTGGTGATGTTCACTATTGGCGGTCTTTCCGGGCTAATGTTGGCGATCACTCCCGCGGATATTCAATACCACGATACCTATTTTGTAGTCGCACACTTCCACTATGTACTGGTGCCGGGTGCTATTTATTCTATTATGGCGGCTACCTATTACTGGATACCCAAGTGGACCGGGAATATGTATGACGAGAAGTGGGGCAAGATACACTTTTGGGTATCTACCATCTCTTTGAATGTATTGTTTTTCCCTATGCATTTTGTTGGATTGGCCGGTATGCCTCGTCGAATTCCCGACTACAGTTTACAATTTGCCGATTGGAATGCGGTTGCCTCGATCGGAGCATTCGGTTTTGGCTTTTCTCAGTTAATTTTTGTCTGGGTGATTTACAAGTGTATTCAAGGTGGTAAAAAAGCCACTGCCGAAGTTTGGGAAGGTGCAGATGGTCTCGAGTGGACTGTGCCGTCCCCGGCGCCTTATCACACCTTTGAAACACCTCCCGCTATTCGATAGACCGAACTGACCACGGTGGCCTGCGCCACCGTGCCTCTGCAATGAATGATAAAAAGTCTAAAAGTTATTTGGTGCCGGTCGTGCTGGCAGTTGTAGCGGTCTGTTTTTATGTGCTCAGTATTGTCATGCAATATCTGAATAATGGAGCCTCATAGTGAGTGCAATAAAGAAAGCCCACATTTTGATATCGGGTAAGCTTTGTCTGTTAGTCGTTGGAATGTTCGGCTTCGGGTATCTGATGGTCCCTCTGTACGACATCATTTGTGATATCACTGGCTTAAACGGCAAAACGTCATCCGTCGCAGTAGTTGCTCCTGCTAATCCAGTGGCAACCGACAGACTGGTGACGGTAGAGTTTGTTTCTGTGGTGAATTCAGGTGCTGCCTGGTCATTTAAACCCGTCCAACGAACAATGAAAGTGGTCCCCGGGCAAACCTACAATGCCAGCTATGAGGTGGTAAATCTGTCTGGTCGACCGGCCGTTGGCCAGGCCGTCCCTAGTGTGGCGCCTTCTTCTGCCGCCAAATACTTCAATAAAATTGAATGTTTTTGTTTTACCCATCAGGAATTTGAAGCCGGTGGTCGAAAAGAAATGCCGCTGATTTTCTTCATAGAAGAAGATTTGCCTCGCAGCATCGACACGGTAACGCTTTCCTACACCTATTTTGATACTGGCGAAGAACCTGTTGGCCTGTCCGACAGCTGAGAATAATACGGAACGAACCTTATGAGCTCTCCGAGTACTTATTACATACCACATGAGGCCAAGTGGCCGATTGTTGGATCTATTGCCCTGTTTATGTTTTTCATGGGCTTCGCTACCTTTCTGAATGGTGGCAACTGGATAGTGATGGCACTTGGTGCTGCGATCCTGATCTACATGATGTTCATGTGGTTCGGTGACGTTATCCGCGAATCAGAAAGTGGCACCTATAGTCCGCAGGTCGATGTATCATTCAGAATGGCAATGATGTGGTTTATTTTTTCCGAAGTGATGTTTTTTGGTGCATTCTTCGGCGCTTTATTTTACGCGCGAGTATTTTCAGGTCCTTGGTTATCAGGACTCGGAGAAGGTGGTGCGGCAGCCACTAATGCGGTGCTTTGGTCTGGCTTTGATTATGTTTGGCCAAACAATGGTCCGGGCGCCCTTGGCGGTGACTACCAGGTCATGAGTTGGTTTGGATTACCGGTAATAAACACGCTGATTCTCTTGACCAGCGGAGTCACCTGCACAATTGCGCACCATGCAATTAAGGAAGGCAACCGCGAGAAGATGGTCAGATGGTTGTTGGCGACTGTGGTTCTGGGATTTTTATTTGTTGGTTTGCAGGTACTTGAATACAAAGAAGCCTACAGTCATTTGAATCTAAAACTGACCACGGGTATCTATGGTTCGACCTTCTTCATGTTAACCGGCTTTCACGGCTTTCACGTGACAATGGGGGCGATAATTCTTTTGGTGGTGATGCTGCGTGGTAGCAGAAAGCACTTTTCTGCCACCAACCACTTTGCGTTTGAGGCTGCGGCCTGGTACTGGCATTTTGTTGATGTGGTCTGGCTTGGTTTGTTTATATTCGTTTATATACTTTGAGCCAAATTTTGCATAGCCTCAAATTAAGGCAGTAGTACTAAAAAAAGGGCGCATTGCGCCCTTTTTTTATTGTGATAATTACACGGAATCTAATACAGATAGCTAAAACGGTCCAGGCTTCATTGGAATAAGGCCAAACATTCCGGCGATAATAATAATGAGGATCGCCACAATTGAAAATCCTATGCGATATGTTAGCGCTTTTACGGTTCGCTTTTTCGTGCCATCGTCTTTAACCAGAAAAAACAGGCCTGAAAACAAACTGGCGATGATGGCCAATAGCAAGACGATGACGACTACTTTAACCAATAACATTTTTAACTCGCAAAAGCTGAATTCTAGCATGTGCAGGGCACGCGATTGAAAATCACGCGAAGTGATACTGGTTTACTATCATTGACTGGAGTAGTTTCTCTGGCGTTGACGGTGTTGCTGGTGTTTATTTTTGCCCGTCTCGGACTTTGGCAATTGGCACGTGCTCACGAGAAAATCGCTCTGCTGGAGGCGCAGTCTTCGGCTGAAGATCTTGCACCGCTGGAATCACTTGATGAATTTAAAGCAAGTGATCTTTATCGTAAGGTTCGACTTAAAGGCCAGTTTGATTTTGAGAACCAATTTCTGGTGGATAACCGTATACATAAGGGGCAGGCGGGGTTTGAGGTACTTACACCGTTCTATCAACAGCACGAAGGAGAGGGAGTCCTCCCGGTAGTGATGGTCAATCAGGGCTGGATAGCCGGTGGTGCAGACCGCACGGCTCGCCCAGTGCCCTCTAATCGAAACCAGCCTGAAAGTGGGCTGGTGACCGGGTTGCTGGCGACTCCATCGAAAGGATTCACACTCGGGGACGCGCTCAATGGAACTGATCAGGATTGGCCACTGGTGTTGCAATATATTGACTATGAGACTATCGCGCAAAAACTGGATAAAATAGAGGTGATAAAAGCAGTTGTTATATCCTCACCTGATCCGCTCGGAAATTACCTCTATAATTGGCAACCGGTCGCCAACGGTCCGGAGAAACATTATGGTTACGCTTTTCAGTGGTTCGCCCTGTTGCTTGCAGTAATCACGCTTTTCGTCTATCTGAACTTCATTAAAAAAGATGAATGACAAAACCAAAGAAACTTCGCGTACAGTCAGTCGTGGCAAATTTCTGGCATTGATTGGTATTTATGCAGCCCCGCTACTGGCGGCCTGGTTGTGGCTGGGCTATGTGCGCAGCAATGAGGGAGCCGGAGTTTCGGTGAATGGCGAATTAATCACCCCGGCAGTACCACTTGAAACCTTCGATCTTGCAGACGCAGACGGACAATCCCGTAACCTGGATAGCCTGAGGGACAAATGGAGTATGTTGTATTTCTCTGAGGGTGAATGTACAGAGGTGTGTGAGAAGTCGCTCTATAATATGCGCCAAGTCCGGCTCTCTACCGGGCGCCGCATGGATAGAGTGCAGCGGGTCCTGGTGACACCGCAGGTTGAAGTGATGAGCGCTTTGCTGAAAGATGCAAGCGAAGGGCTGTCGGTGCTGGGTGGCACTCCGGAACAAATAGATTCATTACGTCAGCAGGTAGTGAAGGCACAAGACGGAATGAGCGAGTGCCTCGATTGTGTTTATCTTGTAGACCCTTTTGGCAATGTGATGATGCGCTTTGCATCCGATCTTGATCCAAAGAAAATTCTCAAAGATCTGAAGCATTTGCTGAAAGTGTCTCGCATAGGCTGAATGCTTAGGAGCGCAACTGCGTTGTTCACCGCATAGCAGGAAAGAAACTATGGCTTTACCAACCAACGAAGAATCTACGGCAATTGAGTTTCCAGCCGGTGATGTTGTGCAACCCGCAAGCCGCATGCGTGCGTATATTGAGATCACCAAGCCTAAAGTGGTACTGCTATTGGTGTTTACTGCAGTGGTCGGCATGGTGTTATCGGTGCCGGGTATGTTGCCGCTGCAAGAAACAATTTTTGGCATCGTCGGTATCGGACTGGCAGCTGCCTCTGCTGCAGCAATAAACCATGTTGTTGATCAGTATGCGGATGCAGAAATGCATCGCACCCGTAACCGCCCACTGCCCCAGGGGAACTTAACGACAACGCAATGCCTGGTTTTTGCGGCGAGTATTGGTCTTGGTGCAATGGCTATCCTGGTGGTATTTGTTAACACGCTCACAGCGGTGCTGACTTTTTTCTCGTTGATTGGCTATGCCTGCGTCTACACCATGTACCTCAAGCGAGCGACCCCCCAGAATATCGTGATTGGCGGCGTCGCTGGTGCTATGCCTCCAGTGCTGGGCTGGGCAGCTATAACCGGCGAAGTCACAGCCCAATCTTTGTTATTGTTTCTGATTGTATTCATTTGGACGCCGCCGCACTTCTGGGCCCTGGCAATCCACCGGCGTGATGATTATGCCAAGGTAAATATCCCCATGCTGCCAGTCACCCACGGTGTGAAATATACCCGGTTGCAGATTCTGCTTTACACCATTCTTCTGGTAATTATTACTCTGGCACCCTATCTCATTCATATGAGTGGGCTGATCTATCTGGTTGGAGCGCTGATTTTTGGAGGCTGGTTTTTGTTCCACGCAGTAAAAATCCAGAATCCGGATCATCCAAAACAGCCGATGCGGATGTTCATTGTGTCAATTCAATATTTGATGGGTTTATTTGCCGCTTTGTTAATTGATCATTACATCCCGATTTTTCTGTAATACAAGTGGAAACCTTGAATTCCATTCGTGAAACTGAGTCAAGGGACCATATGGTATTGCCGCTAAAATGACATTAGAGGTTTTGTAAAGTGCAGGCTATGTTGTAACACTCAGCCTGCTGGTCAGGGACTTATTGTTAGTGGTTGAAAATACCGCGCTCGTCGTCGATGACGATAGCACAGCCAGACTCGTATTGACCAGTATGCTTGAGCATATAGGCTGTGACTCTATTGCAGCCAATGACGGAAATGAAGCACTCTCGTATGTAGACAGTTCGGGTGTTTCTGTCGTTTTGTGTGACTGGGACATGCCAGGTATGTCCGGCGTTGATCTATGTGCACAGCTACGTGCGCGCGATGAAGGCAGATATATCTACTTCATTCTGGTGTCTGGCCGAACTGAAAGAGACTCGATAGTAGCAGGGCTTGAAGCAGGCGCGGACGACTTCATATGCAAACCCGTTGATCTTGACGAACTTACGGTCAAAATCAAGAGTGCATTTCGAGTGATAAACCTGGAACGGCAGCTCGAAGAGCGAAACGCTCGGTTGCAACGTGCATATGCAACCGTCACCGACGATCTGCTCATTGCCGGAAATATCCAGTCAAACTTATTGCCAGTGCCGTACCCTGGGGAAGGCTGTGACACAGCGTGGTTGTTCAGGCCAGCGCAGTATGTATCTGGTGATATGTTTGATTATTTTAAGTTTGAAGATAAATACTGGGTGTTCTTTATTATGGATGTCGAAGGCCATGGTATTCCCTCTGCGTTAACTGTTTTTTCTGTCAATAACCAGCTTAATCCTGCGGCTGTTGGTCTTTGCGCTCGTATGTTGCATACCTGCGATACCGTGGCGGAGGCATGTATTGGTACGGTCACCGAGCTTAACGCACGCAGTAGTACCCAGGGTGGTCGTTATTTCACGATGATTTATGGTGTGCTTGATCTGGAGACGGGTATCGTCACAATGACACAAGCAGGACATCCTCCTGCTCTGCATCTATCCCACAAGAGTGGCAATATTGAAGCGGTGGGTGACGGCGGAATGCCTGTTGGTTTGCTCGAGGATGCATCGTTCGATGCGGTATCTTGTCAGCTGGAGCCCGGCGATCGATTGTTTGTTTATTCTGATGGCACCATTGAATGTACAGATGAGGAAGAGAACTTGTATGGCATTGAACGAATGGAGAATCGAATCACTGAATTGAAAGAAGAGTCGGTATCGGTTGTTTGCCAAAAGATCGACGAAGACCTGATCGAGTGGAATGGCGAAAAGCCTTTCGATGATGATGTGAGTTTACTGGCTATCGAGTTCACCGGTGTGAAGTCGCCGCAATCGGATTAATCTGTTCCCGTGCTCTAAGAACAGGCGATCTTTATCTGGCCTGCATCGGCAATTTCGTTGTTGACCTACCGTCGACCAGGTCACGGTTATGGCTAATCGTTTTTGTTATTTTCCCGATGTGAAGTAGCTGCGAAAAATTGCAGTGGTCTTAATTCTTTGGGGAAGAAATGAATACTATTACCCGCTGTATGGCGTTCTCTTTTGTGTTTGCAGTGAATGCAGGGATGAGCAATGCAGCCAATCATCCATCGTCTTTTGGTGAATTTGTTACTGCCGTCAATGAAAGCAGGCTGTTTATCACTGACAAAGAAATAACCACGTTGCGCTGTGATCTTTTTTTTAGTGCAGCCGGCAGTGATCAGCAATGGGTTGCGCCAAAAGGGACTGCGATCCGACAGTCTGTGCCTTCATTTGTGTGGCAATATTCTGGCCTCCTGCCGATTTCCGACTACTTAAGAACAGTAGCAATCCATAGCGTTAGCAGCGATGCGAAAGAAAATGCCTGGCAAGATGTTCAGCTTGCGTTTTATAACGGATTGCGCACAGAAGGCGCACAAGATGCGGATGCCAAAGTCGCTTATGCTGGTGCCTATGCGTTCGCGCCTCGCTGGCCGCTGGTTGAATTGATCGACATCACAGTGCCCGAGCGTGATAAAGAAACCCGGCTCTTTAAAGTGAATTATGTGCCCGCCGAGACGAAAGGCGTCTCGATTGAAGAATATCAGGCATTAGCGAGGGATATATTGGATGATCCCCAGAGTGTTAGTTTGCAGGATATACGCGGAATAGTTGATGCTGCTGACGCTTCAGCGAATTCACAACAACAGGGTGTGGTCGGTGGATCGATCGATGATCTTTTTGCCAGCGACGGACAAGTTGAGGTATCAGCCGAAGAGTCTGTGGCAGGCGAAAAAGTAAAAGCGAAAATGAAAACTCCGCTCGATGAGTTATTTGTCAACAAATCTATTCAGACGGATACCGTTTTACCTGCCGAGATAAAACCGGAGAAACCGGAAGATGACCTTCCAGGTGTTTTTGTGGAAGTGGCACCACAAGCAGAGGTGACCAGCAAAGCGATTCTGGGACCGGAAGATATCGTAATTGATGGTGTAGAGGTGAATGTGCGCGACGATGATACAGATAAGACTAAAAGGGTATTGAAAGTTAATACCGAGCTCGGTTCCCAGCCAGCAGTGTGGGAAACACAGCCTGATGGATCGGCCGTGCTGCTGCAAATCGAGGGATAAGGGTTGAAACATTAAATCGGGTAAAAAAAACGCCGCGATGAACGCGGCGTTTTTGCATGGGCAATGAGCCAAAGCAGGCTTAGTGCTCAAGCATATGCGATTTCAATTTTTTCATGGCTGCTTTCTCAATCTGACGAATGCGTTCAGCTGAAACATTGTACTCATCCGCCAGATCTTGCAAGGTTGACTTGGAATCATCCTGCAACCAGCGACGCTGCAAGATTGCGCGGCTTCGATCATCCAGGTTTTCCATGCCAGCAGCCAGCGTTACTGACTGAAGGTCTGCATAGTTGCTGTTTTCAGCCGCGATAGCCGGATCTGAATCATCTTCATAAAGGTATTCAGCCGGGCGCAATGCTCGCTTTTCTGATCCGTCGTCGACACTGGTTGCATCGAAAGAGGTATCGCCACCTGTCAAACGTGACTCCATTTCGTAGACCTGAGCTTCGGTCACACCAAGGTCATTAGCCACAGCCTGGGCCTCAGCCGCAGAGAACCATCCCAGACCTTTCTTTGAGCTTCGCAGCTTGAAGAATAATTTACGCTGAGCTTTGGTGGTCGCTACTTTAACAATGCGCCAGTTACGGATCACGTATTCGTGAATTTCGGCACGAATCCAATGTACGGCAAATGAGATAAGGCGCACGCCGACATCAGGGTCGAATCGCTTGACGGCCTTCATGAGGCCAATGTTGCCTTCCTGAACCAAATCTGCGAGGGGTAGTCCGTATCCGGTGTAGCTGCGTGCCAAATGCACTACAAAGCGCAGTTGGGACATGACCATTTGGCCTGCCGCTTCCAAATCTTCATTGTCGCGATAACTGACCGCTAGTTCTTTTTCTTTCTCGGCGCTCAGCACCGGGAATGCAGATATTTTGGAAAGATAACTGTTTAAATCGTCGCTGACGGCAGGTAAAGCCATAATTGACTTGTTTACCATTGTGTTGGCCATCGGTGTTGTTCTCCTATTAACCGCTGTACGGTTTCTATTTTAGCACTCACGAGGTTAGAGTGCTAACAGTCCAGTTAGTTCCATTATTCGGCCGAATAACGCAAATGCTGAACCTCATTATGTAAATCTACGTGGGAGCGCCCTTTTGAGGTCACTTTTCACGATATAGTATACAAAAATACTGCCTATCTCATTGATTATAATGTGTAAATTTTTTGGAAAATATGTGTAAAGTAGTAAGTAGGCTTACGGTAATTACGACTAGAATTAGGGAAAAAACCTGCATCCAGCTGAGCCTGACCAAAATTAGCGAACTATAGGTTGATGTGTCAATATTCTGTTTGAAAATCCACAATAGTAGCATTGCGACGCCGATGCTGAGTATGGCAGCGGCCAAACCTACCGTCGGGCTGCGATAGAGAAAAGGGCGCCGAATATCGTGGTGAGTGCCACCAAGTTGTCTTAGCAGCTTGATGGTGGAGCTATTGCTAATGATATCATGCCGGCTGATTACCCAAACCAACGCAGCCACGATCACAAGTGCCGCCAGGTTAGCGAAATTGGCTATCTGAGTGAGCAGGTTTGATGCAGCTTGATTTTCAAACAACCGGGGTTTGTTTAGTTCAACGAAATCAATCCCTGCAAGTATGGACAGGTTCTCTGCCAAAGCGACCACTGCCTCGGGATTAAGATGACCCGCGGGAATTACCTCTAGCACGGTGTGGCTGCTGTCGGGCGACACAAGATTTTCAAGTTCAACCAGTCTGGTGGTATCAATATGATCGTTTGTAGCAAGCATCGCTGCCAGATCTTCAAACCGGGCAGGTTCGGTTTCCGGGGCCATAAACACACTGATCAGGCGTGCCTGCTTCAAGTTGGTTCCTGCGATATCAAGCCCGTTGGAAAGAATCAAAGCGGCTGTCGGCAAAACCAGGCTGAGTGCTATCAATATTGTGATAAGAAGCTGGCGGGTTTCGCCACAACGTACTGCTACTAAAAATTCTCGAATGGCTTGGAAATGAGAAGAGTTGCCCGGGCCGGATAACAACGACGGAGAGAGTCTTGCGTAGTTAGCTTTCGGTGGGGTGTTTATCTCTTTCATGTGGATATAGCTTGCCGTTGTTGAAGACGAGTGCTGAACCGCCCGCTGGCAACTGTTTGGTCGCTTCAGCTAACTCTGATTTATTTCCAGCAATAACGACGGTTGTACCGTTGTTATGCGTTTTTTGTACAATCTCCATTTGCGACGCAGCCGAGCTTTCTCTTAACTGCTCTGCTGCGGTATCCACCAGTAAAATACCGGGACGATGTATGGTCGCTCGTACCAGCGCCACAAGCCGTCGTTGATCTGCATCCAGACGCTGTACCGGTACATTGGTCAATATGGCAAGTCCGGAATCCTCAAGTGATTCGGTTACCCGATGCTTTTGGGCTTTGCTATCGAACTCAGCGATCTGCAGCGGTACAGCAATGTTTTCGGCGACTGTTCGGTTTTCAAGCAGAAGTGGTACAGTTTCAACCAGACCGATCTGCCGCCTTAGAAACGGAATTCTCTCCTGAGGCAAGCTGTTGATTTCAAGATCGTCAATACGAACGGTCCCGCTGTCCGGCTTCTCGCTTGCCATCATCAGTTTGAACAGGGTGGTTTTTCCGCAACCTGCCGACCCGCCAATAAAAGTATAGGATGCTTTTGGCAAAAACAGGTTGATGTTTTCAAATAAGCGGGTTGTGTCGAAGGTTTTACAAACCTGATTAAATTGAATCATGGAGGCCGAGCCCGTCTATTGCTTACAGGAGTTAAGCGTTTGTAATAGAGCCATCCGGGGTTGAGTCACCCAGCAGAGCATCTACAAAATCTTCAGCCAGAAAAACCCTTAAATCATAGATGCCTTCTCCGACACCGATAAATCGGATAGGGACTTTGAATTCATCCGCCAGAGTGAACAGCATGCCGCCTTTCGCGCTGCCATCGAGTTTGGTGACAACCAGGCCTGTGATATTGACGGTATTGCTAAATTCGCGCGCCTGATTGAGCCCGTTTTGGCCTGTTGTGCCGTCGAGTACCAGTAGTGTCTCGTGTGGGGCGGAATCATCGCGCTTTTTTATCACCCGAGCGACCTTGGCCAGTTCGTCCATGAGTCCGGATTGTGTGTGCAGCCTGCCGGCTGTGTCGGCAATGACCACATCAATACTTCTGGCACTGGCTGACTGGACCGCATCGAAAATAACAGAGGCGGAATCAGCACCTGACCCCTGAGAAATCACAGTGATGTTATTTCGCTCACCCCATGTCTGGAGTTGCTCTACAGCGGCTGCACGGAAGGTGTCTCCGGCGGCGAGTATTACCGATTTACCACCATTTTGAAGTTGTCTGGCGATTTTTCCGATGGTGGTTGTTTTCCCTGCACCGTTGACGCCCACAACCAGCAATACGAATGGCTTGTTGTTATCGTCAATCTCCAGTGGAATTTCGCACGGCTTGAGAATCGAGATTAGCTCTTGACGTAGCAGAGAGCGCAGGTCAGGGTCAGAGTTGGTTTTGGCTTTCTGTCTTACTGAGTCAATGATTCGAGTGGCTGTGGGCACACCGATATCGCTCATGATGAGTTGTGATTCCAGGTCTTCAAGCAAAGATTCGTCGATGGTTTTTCGGCCACCGAGAAAATCCAGCAGCCCGCCGGCAAATCTTCGACGTGATTTTTCCAGTCGGGTGTCCAGACGTTCAGCAGTATCGAAACTATCTCCGGGTTGTTCTTTGTTTAGAGCGGCAGGGGGCGCGGATACAGTTGGCTCCTCCGTCTGACTGGGTTTGTCTTTTCTTTTTAAAAAACTGAAGATACCCATGAGTATTTAGTCTTTAGTTGCCTGCTTGGAATAAATATCGGTGCTTATACCGGGTGAAAATTTAACACTTCATCTATGAATATTGCGATAGTTGTGGCAGGCAATATTCAGGCTGCCGGCAGATTAAACAGGGCCATAAGTCTTTCTGCGCGGTAGAATTCAGTATAGCGATTACATGCCATAGCGAGAGCCACTACTCAATCTCTTGTGGTGCGTAGTCATTCATACCTAACGGACCATCGCACGGTGAGAGGTGTGCTCGCTGTGGGGGATATTCTACTGCGCAGGCTCCATGCCTGCCTGGGTGTCAAACCTCGGTTATCGTATCATCGTTGCTGTGCAATTAGGGTTATCTTTGGTAAAGGTTAGTACCCGCGTACAGAGTATAGATCTGGTGACAAATCTGGTGAATAAAAATCAAAATAGGGTGCGAATCATTGCTGGAAGTTTGCGGGGTCGAATCATCGACTTCCCTAATGCCGAGGGCTTGCGACCCAGTGGGGATCGTGTGCGGGAAACTCTGTTCTCCTGGCTGCAAGCCTACTTACCGGACAGCTGCTGTCTGGATTTGTTTGCAGGTAGCGGGGCTTTTGGGTTTGAATCTTTGTCGCGTGGTGCGGGGCATGTTGTGATGCTGGAAAAATTACCCGAGGTGTGTCAGGCGTTGGGCCGTAATGCAGAGAAAATGGCGGCCGGTAACGTCATGATAAAGTGCGGAGATGCCATCTCGCTGGAGACTCTAAACAGTCTTGGAGAGTCTGGCGCTCGGCGCTTCGATATCGTTTTTATCGACCCGCCCTTTGCAATGCAACTGCATCAGCATGCAATCGATCAGCTGGTAGCGGCTGATATTCTTGCTGAGAACGCACTGATCTATCTTGAGAGCGCCAAACGAGATGCTGGCTTTAATGTGCCTTCTGGCTGGACACTTAGCCGAGAAAAAGTCGCAGGACAGGTACGCATGTGCTTATATACTGCCTGAAGGCAGGCGGGAAACACTGGTTTGTGTTCGGAAATGTTAAAGTAAGCTGAGTGCGGACTGCGGAATAAAACACTGCTATATCATGCCGAGACTAAAAAATAACAGGGCAAAAGGAACAACAATTGGAAATTACAGCAATCTATCCTGGCACCTTTGATCCGGTAACCCGTGGCCATATCGATGTTGCTACGCGAGCCGCAAAAATGTTTGATAGTGTAGTGTTGGCGGTCGCTGAAAGTCCTGGGAAAAAACCTTACTTCAATCTGCAGGAAAGAAGTGATTTGGCGGCCCGGGTGTTATCGCATTGCCCGAATATTCGAATTACTTCTTTCAATGGATTGATGGTTGATTGCGCCACAGATATTGGCGCTTCAGTTATAGTGCGAGGACTGCGCGCTGTTTCTGATTTCGACTACGAGGTACAACTAGCGAACCTTAACCGACAACTTAATCCAGATGTTGAAACCGTATTTGTGGCTGCGGCCAGTCAATATACTTTTGTCTCGTCCAGTATGGTGCGTGAAATTTCATCTTTGGGTGGAGATGTTTCGCAATTTGTTGACCCACTGGTCGAGAAAGCTCTAAAGAAGTAGGGCATATTGATATGGCGCTAATCATTACGGATGAATGCATTAACTGCGATGTTTGTGAGCCAGAATGCCCTAACGGAGCTATCACCCAGGGAATCGAGATATATGAAATTAATCCGGCACTATGTACAGAGTGTGTCGGTCATTTTGAGACATCGCAGTGTGTAGAGGTTTGCCCTGTTGAGTGTATCCCGTTCGATCCTGATAACGTAGAAACCAAAGATCAGCTAATGGATAAATATCATCGCATTATTGCGATTAACCCGGTAGCTAATCAGTGAGTTTCAGTGTTGACATTGTGGGCAATAAAATGTTGATCTTTGGCCGATGACTTTCATCTGAATCTGGTTTTGACACACTCTGCATGGGTCGTTTTTTCTACCATAGACATTAAGTGTTTGCTGAAAATAGCCAGGATTACCTTCGGTGTTGACGAAATCTCGCAGAGTGGTTCCGCCCATCTTAATCGCATCGGCCAGTACTTTTTTAATCGCTGCCGCAATCGCATCGTATTTCCTGGCTGATATACGCCCTGCTGCAAGCCCTGGTCTGACTCCCGCCAGAAACAGGGCTTCACTGGCGTAAATATTTCCTACACCAACCACGACATGGCTATCCATAATCAGATTTTTAACGGCAATTTTCCGCTTGCGTGAAGCATCGAAAAGATGTTTACCGTTGAACTCGGTGTTGAGTGGCTCCGGTCCCAGCTTTCTAAGGAGATTATGCTGTTGAATTATCTCATTGGTCCAAAGCACCGCCCCAAATCGACGTGGATCATGGTATCGCATAATTTTATTATTCGATAATAGGAAGTCGATATGATCATGTTTTTTAAGTGGTGTATTGTCATCTACAATGCGTAAACTTCCGGACATACCAAGGTGAATGATGATGTGAGCGGGTTTGCTCGTGGAGCCTTCTTTTGGTGTGTCGTCGATTTCTATCAGTAAATATTTAGCTCGGCGTTTTAGTGAGAGCACACGACAATACGACAGACCTGATAACTCAAAGCTGACTGGCCAGCGGAGTTTGGGTTGTCGGATTTTAACCGCCACAATATGCTGGCCTATAAGGAATGGCTCAATTCCGCGCAGGGTGGTTTCTACTTCTGGAAGTTCTGGCATAGCGCCGTGGTATCGATGAAAAACGTTACTATAAACGGATATCGAATTGGTGCGTACAGATTAAATTAGTTGGTTTTTTTCAGGCCTAGTTGGTGTGCCTGTTTCGCTGATA
>CAZNOB010000007.1:43303-68050 GCA_964574535.1 uncultured Granulosicoccaceae bacterium
GAGAGATCAAGAAAGGGTGAGGTGCCAGACCGAATCATTGGCATGATATGGTCTGCCTGCAGATAGACTCGATTTTTTGCCAGTACGTAACGCTGCTTACTTACCGGTTCGATAGCTCCGAGCTGAAATGAGTTTCCATCGATTTCCACGGTGACCGGGTCGGTGAATAGTTCCTCCAGTGGTAAATCTGCAGCGGCATAGCTGCGTGAAGTCTGCTGGTTGGAGTCCAGCAGGACTTCCAATCGTTCTGGATTGAGGGGAGCGATTGCGGGCTCAGTCAGCAGCCACTGATCAGGTCGTTTCTCGAATATCATCATGGTCGAGTCTTGCTGGCTGATCGTAATTTTACTCGGGGCTGGCAAGCTATAAATCGACCTGCTCGCAGGTGTTTTATTATAGAACTTACCGTCCAGTAAAACCCCTGTCGCAAGGATTGCAGCGACGATAGAGATAAACAGGTTTGAACGTAGAAGTCGGAATACTTCAGCCATGTCTGCGTTGGAACCAGACTCGAGTTGCAGCGCCAAACAAACCACCGGGTAGTGCAATTAATGCAAACAGAAAAAGTGACACGGTAGTCAGTGGCGTGAGCTCAAGTTTCTGCTTGGGAGTTGTTGGATACTGTACCGAAATTAAGTTGTTATCGTCGGCTCCCCAGTTGAACAGGCGATTGCCCAGGTCTCGATTCCCGCCATTGTCGATCCATGCATCTGCAATAAAATCACCATCGCCGCTTATTAGCACTTTTTGGGTTTTTCCGTTACGTTGACGCTCAAGCGCAAGAATCAATGGAAAGGGTCCCGAGATCTCGCGATTATCGTCACCGAATGCGACTTCACCTGATAGGCTACCTGTCTCTGTCCACGCCTGCTCACCCGCTTGAACCAGAGCCGCAGCACGCCATTCCCTGTTAGCCTGTAGCTCGAGTCCTGCCGCTTGAGGAAACAGGGTGACTGATGAAAAACCTTGTGTGGCCAGATGCTGTGAATAGTTATTGGCGATCGCAAAGTCTGGTCGATCCACTTGTAGTTTTTGTGCCGCCAAATCGACCACAACCCCCGGCAAGCGACGAACCCCCAATTCAAATTCTATGGCCTTCAAGCCATCGTCACTGAAAGGTTCTGTTAGCCATACCATATTGCCTCCCTGTGATAGGTAGTCCAGTAGCATTGCTGTTTCAGCAGGGAGAAAACGTTGTAACGGACTGGCAATCACCAGTAAATCGCTTTGCGGATCTAACTCCGCTGGGTCAGTTAAGCGAATGGTTTGCGTGTTGAAACCGGACTCGCGAAGTTGTGTAGCGAAAGTACTGATATCGGCGTTGTTGCGTGCTTCGATATGACGTTCACCATGACCGGTGACAAAAGCGGCAACTCTTGGACTCTCGCGTGCAAGTCGTTGCAATGCCATGGTAACTGCTTGCTCGGAGACCTCGGAGATTCGTTGGGTCCGATCAGCAGACGTAAAAAATATCTCTCCACCTGGTGCGATTCCAAGTGATCGCATTCGTGATGGATCCAGTGCGGGGTCGGTAAAACTAAAAGTGAAGTCTGATTTTCCCGCTTGATACTTATCTAACAGTGTTGCGATAGCTTCGCGTTGTTGATCTTGCGGGTTAATAAATACTTCGGCTGTAACCGGGTGCGGTAGCGACTGCAGGGTTTGCAGTGTCTGTGGTAGCAGGGTGTTGCGTTGAGTGTTAGTCATATCGTGTTCGACGAACAGCCGATTCCCCAGTAACGCTGCAACGATGAACAGCAATACAATTAAAAAGGGCCTTAACAGATAATTCATCTTGAATTTACCATGGACAAGTATATTCAGGATTCGATGGTCACTCATGATGTCACGCTGTTGGTCGTCGGTAAGACTTGCCTGTTCCGAGAGTCCAGTCGCCATATAGTCAGGTAGACCAATACCCCCGTACTGCAAAGAAAGTAACTGATATCCCGTGTATCAAGTATTCCCTGCATAAAGCTGGCGAGGTGTGCTGATGGAGACAAAACCGCCAGCGAACCGGTGGTCCCGGAAGCGGCCGCAAGCCATAATAGCAACAGGGTGGTAAAGCTGATAAACGCTGCCAGCGCGGGCTTATTGGTGAGGGATGAGCAGAACAGTGTTAATGCGGTGGCGGCGGTGATAAACAGTGCGAGACCTATTGCCGCGCTGAAGAGATGTCCGGCATCGAGTGATGTAAAGGCGGTTAATATCGCAATCAGTAACGCGCTCAGTGCCAGAATAGATAGTTGGAATGTAGTTGCACCAAGAAACTTCCCCAACACAATTTGCGTCGCACTTACCGGTGAGCTAGCCAACAGGGAAAATCGACCGGCCTGTCGTTCAGCAGCAATTAGATTCATACAGATCAAGGGTGTTGCCAGCATCATCACAATGCTGGCCGGGGCCAGAAACTGCACGACCAGGTAACTGCTCAGCCCGCCGGTTCGGCTCGCAGTTGCGGGGGGCATCTGAATAAACTGTTCAACTGCGGACAGAAACAGCCAGCTAAAAACCAGTTGTAGTAATGCTGCTGCTATCCACGCAAACGGCGATCTGCTAAGGACACGAAGTTCGTGAAGGGCGATAACCCGGATCATGCCGGTTCCCCTATCGGAGCGGCTGAGGATTGTGCGCTGGACTTCAATTGGCTGAACATGGTTTCCAGATGGTCTCGTACCGGCTTTAGCTCGAGCATGCAGTGGCCACGGGCGGTCAGGGCCTCGCCAATACCCTTGCCGCTGTAGGTACTGTTGGACGCCTTCGTGGTTAGTAGCCAGCGCTGGGCGTCAACGGAACATGCGTTCACCACACCTGGGAGGCTTTCCATATCAGTATGTCTGGCCGCTTCTTGAAGAACCACTTCGTAGGTGTTGTGGTGTTGACTATCCAGCTGATCAATGGGCATGTCGAGCAGCTTGAGTCCCTGGTTCACTACCACTACCCGGTTGCACGTAGCTTGTACTTCAGTAAGAAGATGAGTTGAAAACAAAGTGGCCTGCTGATCCTGGATCGTCGTGATCAGTGTGCGCATTTCGATTAGTTGTGCGGGGTCAAGCCCGTTGCCTGGTTCGTCAAGTATCAGCACTTTGGGTTGATGGATCAGTGCCTGCGCCAAATTGGTGCGTTGCTGGTATCCATGCGATAAATTTCCAATAATCCGGCTTCGTACGTCAGTCAGGTCGCATTTTTCAAGCGCACGGTCTATCGCTGCCTTTATTTTGGATCCTGGGATGCGGCGAATCTGTGCGGCGAATTTTAGATACTCTTCAATTGTAAATTCGGGGTATACCGGTGGCTTATCGGGTGCATATCCAATTTGCTGGCGAGCTGTAATCGGATCATCGCGCATATCCGTCCCGTTGATGCTTACTGACCCCGTGGCGGGCGCTAATACACCGGCGATGACTTTAAGCAGACTCGATTTGCCGGCACCGTTTAGACCTAGCAACCCCAAAGTGTCTCCCGCGCAGAGGCTCAGATCGAAGTTGCTCAGTGCAGAAGTTTTCCCGTACTTCACGGATAGTGCAGTTACGTTCAGTAAGGATTGTGATGTGTCAGCGCACATGGCTGTCTCTCTGGGGTGAAATAGAAGTTCCTGCGCACAGGTATTACAGATGTGGCGCGATACTTCTGCCTGTAGAGCATGCGTGCAAACCACTCTGCTTTTTATAGTCGATTCCTGGTGGTTTTGTGGCGGGTTCGCCGGGTGTCTTGATCAGGTAGCGGAGGAATACCACAGACACAAAAAAGCCCGGTGAACCGGGCTTTTTTAGTTTTCTTTTTGAATCAAGTGGTTACTTGATTTTAGCCTCTTTGTAGGCCACATGTTTACGAACGACAGGATCAAATTTTTTGATTTCCATCTTGCCAGTCATGGTGCGTTTGTTTTTCGTTGTGGTGTAGTAGTGCCCGGTACCTGCCGAGGACACAAGTTTGATTTTATCTCTCATGGTGTCTCCTTAGACCTTTTCGCCGCGTTGGCGCATTTCTGCAAGGACGGTGTCGATGCCTTTCTTGTCAATGATACGCATACCATTGGATGATACACGCAAGGTGACGAACTTCTTTTCGGCCTCTACCCAAAAACGATGAGTATGAAGGTTCGGCAGAAACCGGCGGCGTGTTCTGTTTTTCGCATGAGACACGTTGTTACCGCTCATGGGGCGCTTTCCGGTAACCTGACAAATTCGAGACATGTGCTTCTCCGCACTTTATTGACACTGAACTCCCTAGTATATGCAAATTTGATGTTATTTCCAATGCCCAAAACACCGATGATGATGAAATGAGTGCTGAAAAGTTAACTTTCCGCCTTGCAGTAGCGGGTCTGAACCTGCTTTCAGTGTTAGATGCACGGAAATCCGGTGTTACCGGGATTGCAGACAATATGAAAAGCCTGCTTCTGATTGGCAACTCAGGGCCGACTCTCTGGCAAGTCATGCCGACAAATTATCTGCAGCGCCAACACCCGGTCGATGAGTATACAGCTGAAACGCTGCAACAACTTTTCCCGGCTGAATTGCCCGATGTGCATTGGCAGGTTCTGTTTCCCGCTCTCGCTGATGCCCATGTGCCCAATCTGCAACAACTCGGGCAGCTGGCAGGCTGGCATCATCCGTCGCCCCTGGGCAATGGTATCAATAGGCTATGCGGCTTGTGGTTCGCCTACCGGGCCGTCGTCGTGGTTGATCGTTGGTTGCCGCCGTCGAAACCTCTGGTGGGGGATTCTCCCTGTTTGAGTTGTGTGAATACCCCTTGTATTGCGGCGTGTCCAGCGTCCGCACTGGTAGTGGGGCAAATTCCGCGGTTAGTCGCATGTGTGAAATATCGCAGTGAACCTCGATCAGCCTGTGCGCAAACCTGTTTAGCTCGATTGGCTTGCCCTGTGGCCACCGAATGTCGTTACACTGAAGACCAGACCAGCTATTTTTATCAGCGCTCATTGCCGTCGCTACAGCAGTGGGTTGCGGATGACTCCGCCAGTGCCGATTAACCGCGCAATGTCTGAGATGTTTCTGGAAACCACCGACTTGTCTGATTGAGGCTTTGCTGCAACATGGATATCGTTTTTTTAACCGATCTGCGCATCGATACTGTTATTGGAATCTATGATTGGGAGCGGGAAATTCGGCAGACAGTCGCCATTGATCTCGAGATGGGAACTGATATTAGTCGGGCTGCGGCAACTGAAAATATAGAGTTTGCCCTCAACTATAAAAGCATTTCTGATCAGCTGATTGAGTTTGTTGAAAACAGTGAGTTCCAGTTGATCGAAACTCTGGCAGAGGAGATAGCTACCATTGTGATTAATGATTACTCCGTCCCCTGGGTCAGGGTTACACTCCATAAACCCGGCGCCGTATCTGCCGCGAAAGATGTGGGTGTTGTTATCGAGCGTGGCAAAAGACTCAGTGTATAAACTGGCATACCAGGCGTGCAATCAGGTGATAAAGTGACTCTGATCGGACTTGACCGGGATTGTTCACGAGATCGACGGCATCTCACTTGATCTTCGATCCCTCCCAAAGATTATTTGAAGATGAATTTTTTCTTTTGCAAATACAATAACTATTCGACTCAAGAAGGCCTAAGGCTTAGCGACAAGACGCTGTGATAACAAACCTCTGCGCGATATGCTCGCCACTTCATGAAGAATCCGGGTTAAGGATAATTAAATAACGTGCAACCTGAACTGACAGAACAACAATCTGCAATAAACGAAGAACTTGTTCATCGGCTTATTGTGCAAATAGAAAGTGCCGGGCCAATGCGTTTTAGTGAGTATATGCATCGTTGCCTGTATGAGCCCGGTTTGGGGTATTACGTGAACGGCTTAAGCAAGATTGGCAGCAGTGGTGATTTTATTACCGCCCCTGACCTTTCGACAGATTTCGCGGATTGCCTGGCGCATCAGTGTGCTGAAATCCTGACCGTGACCGGGGGGGATATTCTCGAGTTTGGTGGTGGTACCGGTCGGCTGGCTGTAGATACCTTATTGAGCCTTGAGCGTATTGGGCTGTTGCCAGAGCATTATTTTTTGCTCGATGTCAGTGCTGATCTGAAGCATTTGCAACGGCAAACGGTGCAGCGCGAGCTACCTGCCCATCTGAGCCAAAAAGTATCCTGGGTCGATAGTTTTATCGATGGATTTTGTGGTGTGGTTGTCGCCAATGAATTGTTCGATGCGTTTCCGGTAGAGCAATTCGAGATGCAGGATACTATCGCACATGTGCGTTCGGTGGACTGGACAGGTGAGCGGTTTGTCTATGTTTCATCGCCTGATGATGCTATTTCCAGTGCGGTCAATCTGTTGCAAAAACGTCTGCCTGGTTCATTCCCTTCGGGTTTTGTATCCGAGGTTTGTCCTGTTCTGGGGGGCTGGTGGCAAAGCCTGGCCGACGCAATCGATAGTGGAGTAGTACTGGCTTGTGACTATGGTTCGGATCGCACCAGTTATTATGCGCCGACCAGGTCAAGTGGGACATTGCGATGCTTTTTTCGCCACGGGGTGCACAGCGACGCGTTGATAAATCAGGGGGTGCAGGATATCACAGCAGATGTGGATTTTACGGCATTGGCAGAGGCCGCCACCTCGGCTGGGTTTTCACTGGAAGGATATACTACGCTGGCACAATTCCTAATGTCGCTTGGTGCATTGGATCAGCATCAAACAAACATAGGTAACCTGGGTGACCTTGATCGATTTAAAGCCACAGGAAAGCTGAAGCAACTATTGTTGCCCGAAGAAATGGGGGAGCGGTTTATGGTCGCCGGGTTTTCCAAAAACTTCAGCCCTGTGTTGCAGGGCTTTGCAGAAGGCGATCTCTCTCGCCTGTTGTGATAGCGCTGTTGACTGAGTCAATCTACACTATTATCGATCAGGTACTGCGAGTTGCATCGTTTCAGCGTTGTCGCCATGTACCGAGTCGCTGGCAACAATGGTAATTTCTTTCACGCCTGGTGGAATTGTCAGAGATAAACTACGGGTAAATGGTTGCTCGTTTTCATGTGGATGGTGTAACACTCTGGAGCCGAGCAATATGCCATTTTCATCAAGAACATCCCATCTGTTGGCATAGTGATCCCAGCCCTCATCCGCATGTTTAATAGTGACATCAATTCGAAACATGTTTTCACCACCACTAGCGCGGATTTTCGCATCTACGATACTTGCATCGTTTGCATGCAAGCCTGTTGTGGTAAAGACTATCGCGGAAAGCAAACATGCGGAGATCAGGTTTTCATTGAGCCGCTTCAGAAATATTTCAATTTGTCTTTTCATGGATAGGCACGCCGTGATTACAGGGGTTACGGATTTGCCATAGAATGATAATCTCTGGCAATCAATTAATCATCACAAAAATATCTCGAATATCGGAATTTGTGAATTTCCATAAGTTCTTCATTAACAGGCATAATAATTTGAGCAATCACGAATCTGAACAGAAATCAGTGTCTCCAGTCTGGCAATTTGTCAGTTTGCTGGCCCCGATAGTATTAACCGGGTTTTATCTGGTTTATGCGCTGGTTGGCCTGTTTATAGAAGGGCAGAGTAAGCTTAAGTGGAGCGATGAAGCTCTAACTGTCGGAATACGTGTCACCGTACTGATTTTCGCGATGAATGGCCTGGTGATGGCCTATGCATTTTTCTGTAGGGTCGGGCGTACCCATTTATTGTGGCTATCGCCACTAACACATATCGCGATTGCTGTCGGCCTGACTATTATGATTGCGCTTGTCGCTCTCTAAATAGTATGACTAATCACCACTCTGGGTCCCAGCAATCTGAACTGATGATGGATTACCGTGTCGGAGGGTAAGTGCCGTGGAATCTGGTGGTTGCTCGGTGGCGTGTGGGTTGTATTTGTGGTGTATTTGTCAGTCGCTAACCTGACATTTCCTCAGTTAGGTTTCAGTTTCGGAGATAAGATCAACCACCTTGTCGCCTACGGCTTTCTGATGGGGTGGTTTGGACAGCTGGTGAAATCAACATCAAGGCGGATGGCTCTAACAGTGGGCTTTATTATAATGGGCCTTGCTCTGGAGTTGGTACAAGGTATGTTACCGCACCGATGGTTTGACTGGTTTGATGCTTTGTCTAATACACTTGGAGTGCTGTTAGCGGTGTTGCTGCTGCGTATGGGAGCGGACAATATCTTTGCCTGGTTGTTTACGCGGCTACTGTCTAAAGGAAACTAACATGAAAAAGTTAACTGCTCTGGTCTCAGGGGTATTTCTGGCTGTTTGTGCCTTTTACGGGGCAGCGGTATATGCGCTGGAAAACAGTGCAGAATGGCCGATTACTGATTTCAATAATTCATCAGTAGATTTCAGTGAGATTCTGTCCGGTGGTCCACCCAAAGATGGTATTCCTTCTATCGATGAGCCAAAGTTCATTGATATTGACTCCGCATCTGAATGGCTGCAAAAAGATGAACCGGTAATTGTTGTCTCTGGCGGCACATCGAGTAAAGCCTATCCATTACAAATTCTCACCTGGCACGAGATCGTTAACGATAAAATTGATAACACATCAATAGCCGTTACCTTTTGCCCTTTATGTAACGCATCAATTGTTTTTGATCGCACAATTAATGGTGTCGAGCATGATTTTGGCACCACGGGTCGCTTACGACGAAGTGATATGGTCATGTATGACCGTCAAACCGAGTCCTGGTGGCAGCAATTCACTGGCACCGGCATTATTGGAAAAATGAATGAGGTCAGACTTGACCAGATTCCATCGCATATTGTGTCGTTCGAGAGCTTTAAACAGCATCATCCGGATGGCATGGTGTTATCACGCGATACCGGAATAAATCGTGATTATGGGCGCAATCCATACCCGGGATACGATAATATTAATTCATCACCGTTCTTGTTTCGAGGTAAGACTGATGACCGTTTGCCACCGATGGAGCGGGTGTTAACACTGAGTTCAGAAAATTCGACCTTGCTATTCGACTTACCTACTTTGAAAAAGCAACCGGTATTGAACACAAAATTTGAAGGCAATCCAGTAGCAGTGTTTTCATTTACATCGATGAATTCCGCATTAGATAAATCGCGTATTAACCAGTCCAGATTGATTCCGTCTGCGGCGATATATGATGCAACTGTCGATGGAAAAATTCTCACCTTTGAGTTGCAGGATGACCGCGCGGTAGATAAGGAAACAGGTTCCAGGTGGACAATTTTTGGTGTGGCTGAGTCTGGCCCGTTGAGCGGTAAGAAGCTAACTCAGCTTGATGGTGGGGTGCATTTTGCTTTTGCGTGGTTTGCGTTTGATCCCGAAGCAGAAATCTTTAAACCCTGAGCAGTCTAAGTAGAAAGTTTGATTTTACGGATCAAGCTCAAAGACCGTATAGCCCGCGTTGGAAAATACAATGCGATCTCTTCGCTATGATGCCATTTTTCGGTTTCGCTCGACATCCGTGGTGTGACTGAATTTTCCGGATGGCCCACAGGATTTAAAAGCGACGGGATTCACAATAAATAACCATTCGGCTTTCGGGATTGCATTTTTTCTAATTAGCGGTTCTACTAACCCTATCTTGCAGAAACACTGGTTATACGGTTTTGCGCGATTTAACGCAGCAGGTTCTCCGCACCGATGCGTCGGGGATGCCTTTGGAATGGATAAACTATCAAGAGGCCGTGAGGTTCTATCACTCCGGGCGGGTTGCTTATTGCCTGGGTTCCTGTATCTATAAATTGCGAGGCGGTGTGAACGCTAAGTCAGGACTTCAATCAGTCCTGGAGGTGAACGCAATTGTCGCAACTCACGGCACCAATAAAACTCTTACCCACGATTATATTCCCCCGCTCAGTAACCGAACTCTTTTCAAGCGGGACGCGCAGATCTGC
Organism: uncultured Granulosicoccaceae bacterium; assembly: GCA_964574535.1. Taxonomy (GTDB): domain Bacteria; phylum Pseudomonadota; class Gammaproteobacteria; order Granulosicoccales; family Granulosicoccaceae. The sequence goes on from CAZNOB010000007.1 coordinate 53,171, forward strand.
CTCTATTGCGGAAACCGCTTTATGACTGCTGATTTATCGCGTGATCATGTAACGCCGCTATCTCAGGGTGGTGCAGATTTATGGCAAAATGTAGTGACCGCGTGTAAACGCTGTAATAATCATAAAGCCGGCCGGACGCCGGAACAGGCCGGTATGGAACTATTGGCGATTCCTTTCCGGCCCACTCATGCCGAATACATCTATTTGAAAAGCAAGCGAGTGCTTGCTGACCAAATGGGATTTTTACGTGCGCATTTTCCACGCAAGAGTCCGTTGCGTGATCGCGAAGATGTGGTGAGGGCAATTTCCGGCTATCACGGCTAGCAGGAAACCTGCTGTGCGGATTTTCACGTAACCGGTGGTTTGTAATTTTTCTTAAAAGCGGTAATTACATTCAGTCGCTCACGATGAATGAGGTCGGCAACCGGCTTTCCAGCCGCTTTTGCGCGGCTGGCGATTTCGCTCGCGTTGATCGTCTGAACCTGTTTGGCAAGGCTCTTTAGGTAGAGCGCCTGCGGGTACGATCTTTCTTCCAAACCGAGTCGACCGCGATAATCACTTTCGCAAATCAATAAATACAGTTTAAAACGTTCGGAGCGGCGCAGAGCATCAAGCGACAACAGGAGTTTTAACAGTGTTCCCGGTTTGAGTTCGAATGCTCGGTGGCAATGGGTGTGATACCTTGCTGTGAGAATTGCAAGGTCGCGATATTCTTTTGGTGTTTTGAGCCGTTGTGCCAGCTTTTCAGTCAATTTAGCGCCACGTTCCTCGTGTCCGTAATGGTGTGGCAAAAGGTCCTTCGGTGTTGTACCTTTACCTAAATCGTGGCAGATCGCGGCAAATCGAGCTGCCGGGCTTTCGCTGAGCCTGCAAGTCTGTGACAGCACCATCATGGTGTGAATTCCGGTATCGATCTCCGGGTGGTGCTTAGCGACCTGAGGTACGCCGAACAGACAATCGAATTCAGGGAAAATCTTCTCCAGAGCGCCGCATTCACGCAGGGTGTCAAAAAAAGGCCCGGGATTGGCGTATTGCAGGCTTTGGATCAGTTCAGCGAACACTCTTTCAGGCGCTAAACTTGCTAGTTCTCCTGAATCAGAAAGGCTACGCATCAGGTCGAGCGTTTGCGGTGCTACGCTAAATCCCAGTGGAGATAACCGGGCGTGAAATCTGGCCACTCGCAGGACCCGCAGCGGATCCTCCGCGAATGCCGGCGAGACGTGACGCAAAATTCTGTTTTGTAAATCTGTTTGCCCGTTCCACGGGTCAACAAGCTGGCCAGACTTGCTCTGGGCGATTGCATTGATGGTCAGGTCGCGGCGTTGCAGGTCTTGTTCCAGCGTGACATCGAGAGATGTGTTGAATTCAAAACCACGATATCCGCGTGAGACTTTGCGTTCCGTCCGCGCCAGTGCGTATTCTTCTTTGGTGTCCGGATGCAGGAATACAGGGAAATCTTTGCCGACCGGTCGGTAACCTGATTTTTGCATTAATTCAGGGGTAGCGCCGACAACAACCCAGTCTCGGTCCATAATCGGATAGCCGAGGAGTTGATCTCGCACAGCACCGCCAACTAGATAAACCTGCATTCGAAATTACCCGGTTTTTAATTGAATCAAGTTCATTTAGGCTCACACTACTGTGATGGAGAAGAGTAAAACATCAAGAGAAAATGCACTCGGCGGATTATACACTGTCTATAAGTCACGACAGGGCAATGAAATAGTCGGCGCGTTTGCCGTGAACGATCAGGTAAATTTAATGTTTAAGAGAATTGGGCTTGGTACGGCCATCACAGTACTGATTTTGCTGGCTATGACGGGTTGTTCCACGGTTGGTTATTACAGCCAGATCGTCGCGGGCCACATGCGCATTGTGGTTGGTAAAAAATCGGTAGAAGAAGTCGTAGAGAATGAAAATACCGATGACCTCACTCGACGGCGGTTAAATTTCGCTTTGGCTGCGCGAGACTTCGGCGTGGATGAGTTACTCTTACCTGACAATGAAAGTTACACCACTTTCTATGATACCAGGCGTAACTATGTGACCTGGAATGTTGTTGCTGCAGGAGAGTTTTCTTTTCAGCCTAAAAGTTGGTGTTTTCCAATTGCCGGTTGTGTTTCTTATCGTGGTTATTATCAACTATCTGATGCACAGGCCTACGCGGACGATCTTGCTGGAGAAGGAATGGATGTGGCACTCAATGGTGCAACCGCATATTCAACCCTGGGTTGGTTTGCCGATCCACTTTTGAACACCATGCTAAATCGTAGTGACGCATCCCTCGCTTCGTTGATTTTCCATGAGCTTGCACACCAGCAACTCTATGTCGGAGACGACAGTACGTTTAATGAATCATTCGCTTCATTTGTTGAAGATCAGGGTTTAAGGCGTTGGCTGGAGTTGCACGGATCTGAGGATCAGTTGGCAGTACTTGAACAACGCCGTTCGCGACAACAGGATTTTATTAAATTGCTAAGCACTACTCGCGATGATTTGCAAAGCCTTTATGACTCGGATGTTGACGAAACAGTTATGCGTGCAAAAAAAAGTGCACGTTACCGGAAACTACTTTCCGAATATGAGACTCTAAAGGCTTCATGGAATGGCTACGAGGGCTACGATAGATGGTTCGAGCAAGACCTGAATAACGCGCGATTGGTATCGGTTGCCACATACAACGACTACATACCAGCGTTTGGTGTTTTGTTTGCCGATTCGGGCAGCGACTTTCCGGCATTTTATGCGGCAGCGGAGGCGTTATCGAAATTGCCTCACGAAAAGCGTCAGGAATCCATGCAGGCATTGTTGGAACGTGCCGGGAATTCTGAGTCAGCTGCCAGCCTGTAAAGTCAGCCAGGTCGCAGGACTCAAGGTCGGTCCTGCACTTGCAACAGCAGATTGGCTGAGCGCGAGTTCACCGAATTGCTGTGGATTGACATTGGCCAACGGCTTGGCAGCCAGTGGTTTTCTGAAACGAAAATGTTGTCGCCGCGGCAGCAAAACATAGCGAACGAGGTTGTATCTTATGAGCATATTTAATCACTATCAATCGCGTTACGAGCTGAAGCAACAAGAAGAATACAGCCTGCAGGAATACCTGCACTTATGTAAGGAAGAGCCATCAACCTACGCTACAGCAGCTGAGCGATTGTTGTTGGCTATTGGTGAGCCGGAAGTGATTGATACTTCACGCGATGCCCGCCTGTCTCGAATCTTTTCCAACAAAGTGATCAAGCGCTATCCCGCGTTTTCAGAATTCTTTGGAATGGAAGAAGCTATAGAAAATATCGTTTCGTACTTTAAGCATGCTGCCCAGGGGCTCGAAGAGAAGAAGCAAATGCTATATCTGCTCGGCCCGGTTGGCGGCGGTAAATCATCTCTTGCCGAAAGATTAAAGGCATTGATTCAGGAGCAACCGGTTTATTGTCTTAAAGGATCGCCCGTGAATGAATCACCATTGGGCCTGTTTGATCCGCTGGAAGACGGTGGAATTCTTTCAGAGGATTACGGTATACCGCTGCGTTATGTACAAACAATTATGTCGCCATGGGCTGTGAAGCGTCTGCATGAATATGGTGGGGATATCAGTCAGTTTCGTGTAGTAAAACGTTATCCATCTATTCTTGATCAAACCTGTGTATCGAAAACTGAACCTGGTGATGAAAACAATCAGGATATTTCTGCTCTGGTGGGCAAGGTAGATATCCGCAAGCTAGAAGATTTTCCACAAAACGATACTGATGCTTACAGTTATTCAGGGGCCTTGAGTCTGGCCAATCAGGGGCTGATGGAATTTGTTGAAATGTTTAAAGCGCCCATTAAGGTGTTGCATCCGTTACTAACTGCGACTCAAGAGGGAAACTATAACGGTACAGAAAGCATAGGCGCCATTCCATTTGATGGAGTTATTATGGCTCATTCAAATGAGTCGGAGTGGCAAACATTTAGAAATAATAAAAACAATGAAGCGTTTATCGACCGGGTTTTTATTGTCAAAGTTCCTTACTGTCTGCGAGTTTCAGAAGAGGTAAGGATTTACGAAAAACTTCTGCAAAGCAGCTCTTTGGATAACGCACATTGTGCTCCTGATACGTTAAAAATGTTGGCGCAGTTTATTTCACTGTCACGTCTTAAAGAGCCGGAAAATTCAAGTATCTATTCCAAAATGCGGGTTTATGACGGGGAAAATTTAAAAGACACTGATCCCAAGGCGAAATCCATACAAGAGTATCGTGATACAGCCGGGGTAGATGAGGGTATGACCGGTCTGTCAACTCGCTTTGCTTTTAAGATACTATCGAAAGTATTTAACTTTGATTCGACTGAAGTGGCGGCCAATCCGGTACATTTACTCTACGTGTTGGAGCAGCAGATTGAAAAGGAACAATTTGGTAAAGAAACCCATGATCGCTATATGGCAGCTATCAAAGAGTTTCTAGCTCCCAAATACGTCGATTTTATCGGTAAGGAAATTCAAACTGCCTACCTTGAGTCCTACTCCGAGTATGGTCAAAACCTGTTTGATCGTTATGTAACTTATGCCGACTTCTGGATTCAGGATCAGGAATACCGTGACCCCGAAACCGGTGAAATGTTCGATCGTGCGTCACTCAACGAAGAGCTCGAGAAAATAGAAAAGCCAGCCGGTATTAGTAACCCCAAAGATTTCAGAAATGAAATTGTGAATTTTGTTCTGCGTGCAAGGGCAAACAATAACGGAAATAATCCTGGTTGGACCAGTTATGAGAAATTGCGATCAGTGATTGAGAAAAAGATGTTTTCCAGCACCGAAGACTTGCTCCCGGTGATATCGTTTAACACTAAATCATCCGGAGATGAACAAAAGAAACATGATGATTTTGTAGATCGTATGGTTGAGAGAGGCTATACGGAAAAGCAAGTTCGGTTGTTGGCCGAATGGTATTTACGAGTCAGAAAATCACAGTAGTCAAAATGACTGTGGCAAGTCAGCCTGAGCGGTACTATCGATCAGGGTGTGCGAATTTTTTCGTAGAGCCTCGGATCATGGCAATCCCTCATTGTGGTTTGGAACTCTCGATAAATGGGAGTGAGTCATGAGTTATATCATTGACCGCAGACTGAATAGTAAAGATAAAAGCGCTGTCAATAGGCAGCGATTTTTAAAACGTTATAAAAAGCACATTAAGCGTGCTGTCTCTGATGCCGTCAGTAAACGAAGTATCACGGATATGGAGCGTGGCGAGAATATTGGTATTCCGCAAAAAGATATCGATGAGCCTGTTTTTGGACACGGGCAGGGTGGATATCGGAGTCGTGTTTTGCCAGGCAATAAGGAATTTAAAGCTGGTGATAAACTAAAAAGACCAGATGGCGGTGGTGGGGGCGGATCAGGTAGTGGAAGCGCATCTGATGATGGAGAGGGAATGGATGATTTTGTATTCCAAATCACTCAGGATGAGTTTCTTGAATTTATGTTTGAAGACCTTGAGCTCCCTAATTTGGTTAAGCGACAGCTCACCGCCGCGGAAACCTTCAAAATTGTTAAAGCCGGGATTAGTGAAGAGGGGACTCCAAACCAGTTGAATGTGGTTCGCTCTATGCGAAGTGCATATGCAAGACGTATTGCGCTGAGCGCCAAAAAAAAGCGGCGTTGCAAAGAGATAAGTGCTGAGCTTGAGGCATTGTCAGATTCTGATGAAAGTCATGCTAAGAAACTTCGTGAAGAACTAAGCCTGCTAGAGAGAAAGCTTGCTAGTATTCCGTTTATAGATGATTTTGATTTAAAGTTTAATGTCAATAAAAAAGAACCACAGCCCTGTTCTAAGGCGGTAATGTTTTGTTTAATGGACGTGTCCGGATCCATGGATCAGCGTACCAAAGATATAGCCAAGCGATTTTTTATCTTGCTATATCTGTTTTTACAAAGAAACTACGAGAAAACCGAAGTGGTATTTATTCGGCATCATTCAACTGCCAGGGAAGTCGACGAAGAAGAATTTTTCTATTCTCGTGAGACAGGTGGAACGGTAGTCTCCAGCGCACTGCGACTCATGGATGAAATCATCACTGAGCGGTACCCGGTTGGTGAATGGAATCTTTACGGCGCACAGGCATCTGATGGAGATAACTGGACCAATGATTCTCCGGTATGTCACAAGATGTTGTCTGACAAACTGTTGCCATTGTTGCAGTACTACTGTTACTTAGAGATTACCGACCGAGGGCCTCAGGAGCTATGGCACTACTACGAGAAACTCGCTCAGACTCATAGCGAGGCCTTCGCCATGCGTAGCATTGAGGACTACGCGGATATCTATCCCGTATTTCGCGAGCTGTTTCAGCGTGAGAAATCGGGGCAGATCTTATGAGTGCGGATAGTAAATTACTATCGACCGGCTCTGACTGGACGTTTGAGCTGATTGAAAAGTATGATCGGGAAATCGCACGTGTTGCTCGCTCCTATCGTCTGGATACCTATCCGAATCAGATTGAAATTATACGCTCTGATCAAATGATGGATGCGTATGCATCAGTGGGCATGCCCGTTGGTTATCATCACTGGTCTTTTGGCAAACAGTTTCTGAATGTCGAACGTGGTTACACGCGTGGCCAGATGGGGCTTGCTTATGAGATTGTGATCAATAGTAATCCATGTATTGCTTATTTGATGGAAGAAAATAGCATGACAATGCAGGCACTGGTGATTGCGCATGCGTGCTATGGACATAATTCATTTTTCAAAAACAACTATTTGTTCAAAAGCTGGACTGATGCAGATTCGATTATTGATTATCTGGTCTTCGCAAAACACTTTATCGCTGAGTGTGAAGAGCGCTATGGAGCCCAGGAGGTTGAGGCAATACTGGATTCCTGCCATGCTCTAATGCACTACGGTACTGATCGCTATAAGCGGCCGTATCCTATTTCTGCTGAAGAAGAACGGGCACGGCAAGAAGAACGAGCCGAATATATTCAGCGACAACTCAATGACCTTTGGCGAACTATCCCGTCAAATGAGAGCAGCAACGCTGATCAGGAGTACCACCGTTTTCCGACTGAACCGCAGGAGAACTTGCTCTATTTCATTGAAAAAAATGCACCTTTGCTTGAGCCATGGCAGCGTGAAATTGTAAGAATTGTCAGAAAGATTGCGCAATATTTCTACCCCCAGCGTCAAACCCAGGTAATGAATGAAGGCTGGGCAACCTTCTGGCACTACACCATTCTGAACGATCTGTTTGATGAAGGATTAGTGGATGAAGGCTTTATGATGGAGTTTCTGCATTCACACAGTAGCGTAATTGCACAGCCCGATTTTGACAGTCCGTATTTTAACGGCATCAATCCCTATGCTCTGGGCTTTGCCATGATGCGGGATATTCGTCGTATCTGTGAAAATCCTACAGAGGAAGATAAGCGCTGGTTTCCAGAGATTGCAGGCGGAGATTGGTTATCCACCCTGCATTTTGCAATGCGGAATTTCAAAGACGAAAGTTTCATACAACAGTACTTGTCACCAAAAATAATTCGGGACTTTCATCTTTTTTGTATTGTTGATGATTCTGATTCAGATACGATTGATGTAAATGCGATACATGATGATCACGGGTATCGACGGGTTCGTGAAGCGCTTGCTGCTCAGTACAATTTAAGCAGCAACGAACCAGATATTCAGATACATGAGGTGGACGTACGTGGTGATCGGTCACTGACTCTTAATCATCAGCAAAATTCACGTAAACCACTTAATGATGACACCGAAGAGGTACTAAAGCATCTGTATCGATTGTGGAAGTTTGATGTGTACTTGTTTTCATACGATGGGGAAGAGGTCGATCAATCTTTCCGCATACCGAAGAAAAAGGGACTAAGTCTGACGTCCTGATCTCAGACGGTTATCCGGAATAAACCGATAATCCCTTCGAGCCCTGAACCAGAGTAAATCCAGGGTGTATCTGTTTAATCGCGGCGGGCCATTTCGCGATAATGCTGCAGCCGGCTTTGGCGATTCATCTTGCCCAGATAAGTGGGGACGATTTTTCTCACATGCGTGGGCAGGGCGTCATCGCTTTCGTCGCAAACGCTGTCGACTTGCAGGGAATTGTAGTTGTCCCGGCTAAACGGCTTGCCCGGGATAAGCTCCATAAAAAACGCCTGAACTTTTGCAACACCATCGGGAAGGGCGATTATATTTCGTTTTATTTCCAGAACCTCAGCGGTGTATTCTACAATCTCGCGCAGCGTAAATACTTCCGGTCCACACAAGTTTATTGATTGGCCTATCGTCTCCGGGTTATCAGTGGCGCGACAAATCTCTGCCGCAACATCGCCAACATAGACAGGTGCGAAGCGTGCGTTCGCGCAAGCTAATGGCATAAATGGCATGGCGTGCAGCAGATTGGCAAAACGTGTAAAAAGTCCATCCCCGTTACCAAAGATAACCGACGGGCAGAAGACTGTTAGATCCAGATTGGCTGCTTTCAATATTTTCGTTGCTTCACCCTTGCTTCGCAGGTACTCACTAGGCCCTTCTTCAGCATCAGCCTTCAATGAGCTAATTTGAATGACTCGTTTGACGTTTGCTGCAGAACATGCGGTGACAATGTTTTTTGCAAGGCCGATATGTGCGTCTTCGAATGTGCCGCCGCGCCCAATACTGGTGTTTAGAATACCCACCAGATTGATGACCACGTCCTGTCCTTGCAGGGCCGCGCTGAGTTGATCAGTATTATAGGGATCAACCTGCACAACATCGACCGTCGGGACAACTCGTAGAGATTTCATCTTTCGGATATCTCGGCTGAGAACCCTGATATTTTTACCCTGGCGTATTAGTTGTCCGGCTAGCTCTGTACCGACAAAGCCGCTACCGCCAATAAGACAAATATTTTGCGTTGAGGACATGAGATGGATCCTGGACCTGGAATGCGTTTATTGAAATTTGATGACACTAGTGACTGTCTGTTGAGATATCACCGGGACTGATGACATGGCTAACGGGACAGGGTGATGTAAAAATTCAGTTAATGATTATAGCGGTGTTCTGCTGCCCATGTGAAATTTGTCCGGGTATCCCGAGGGTATCGGCCGATCGGCGCCTTTCGCAAGGTGTGATCGTCGTCAAATTAACTCTGTCGATAACTACCCAAATGAATCAACTTCTGAAAACGCTGGTTAATTCGTCGTATTGTTTGTTGCTTTCACCGGAGTATTGATTACGCGCTGCGTTCGTTCTGCCGAAGCGCGTGTTGTAAACCCTGTACCACAGTGCAGAACACGCTTAAACAAAGCGGGCTCTTGCTTGATTATTTGAGCCGGTCGGCTAACGGGGTCGGCAACCGGCAATTTCCAAATTAGCGTTCGTCGACAGGTAACTCGTATTTGCCTGCAGCGTATTGGACGAGAGCCTTAATGCTTAATCCTTGCAGGATTACCGACATAATTACAATGACATAAGTGATTGCAACGATTATGTTTCGTTCCGGGCCTAGCGGTAGTGAAAGCGCCAGAGCCACTGAAATGCCCCCGCGAATACCGCCCCAGGTCAGTATTGAGACGACATGAGGGTGGAACGTTTGTCGCAGCTTCATGATGGATACGGGTATACCTACCGCGATAAAGCGTGCAGCCAGTACAACGAAGAACATGAGTATCCCTGCCAGAACGTAGTTGCCATTCATGCTGAGCACGATCACTTCCAGGCCGATAAGCATAAACAGAACAGCGTTGAGTATTTCGTCGATAAGTTCCCAGAATGTATCCAGGTTTTCGCGCGTTTGATCACTCATGGCGAAGCGCCTGCCGTGGTTGCCGATCAGGAGGCCTGCGACGACAATCGCGATTGGCCCTGAAATATGCATGGCTCTGGCGGCAGCATAGCCTCCCATGACCAGTGCCAGTGTCAGCAGCACTTCAACATGGTAGTTGTCAACGGATTTCAGTAGTCGATAACAAATCCACCCGATAATGAGTCCGAATACAGCGCCGCCAATAGTTTCCTGAAAAAACAGCATGGCCACACTTGCAGGCGTTGCAGCACCTCCGCCATGTCCATCGCCACCGACAGCGATACCCAGAATAACCAAAAAAACGACAACAGCGATTCCGTCATTGAAGAGAGATTCGCCGGCGATTTTGGTCTCCAGAGACTTGCTGGCATTGGCTGTTTTTAAGATCGCCAAGACGGCTACCGGATCGGTCGGTGCAATCAATGAACCGAATAGCATGCAGTAGATAAAGGGCAGGTGGATACCGAACCAGCCAAGGATGAAGTACGAAGAAATACCAACGATAAACGTGCTGGTGATGACTCCTACTGAAGCCAGGATGCCAACAACCCATTGTTTGTCCAGCAGCTCGTTCAGGTTGATATGCAAGGCCCCTGCAAACAGCAGGAAACTCAGCATGCCTTCCATCAAAGTGGCGTCGAAATCAACTCCGGAGAGCAGCTTCTCCGTATACTCCATACCGAGCGTCAGGCCGGCATTCGACAATAAAACCAGTCCCATTGAAAACACCAGCGAAATAATCATCACCCCGATGGTGTTGGGCAGCCGGATAAAGCGATAATTTACATACGCGAAAAGCGCTGTCACAGTCATTAAAAGACTGGCGGTACCAAGTAAGTCCATAAGACCTTCATCGAGTTTGCTGAATTGATTGGATTTTAGCCCGAAATGAAATCACGGGGCGATGATTATTGCGCAGAGATTTGTTTTTACAAGGAATTATCCAGATGCCTCCAGTATAGTGTGGTACTGGAATATCGGTAATAATTTCGAGTGGAATCAAAGATTCGGCGTTCCTGTCGTGCCAGAAATCCAGCGTTGAACTATATACCTATGGTAACCATAAATAGAGCAAGATCTTTGATTGGCAACGTAGATTACCATTTGCGCGTCAGTAACAAGGCGCGTAATGTGACGCTGAAGGTGAATCGTAACAATGGCCTGGAGGTGGTGGTTCCAAGTAATTTTGACTATCAGCTACTGCCTGATATTCTCAGTTCCCGAGCACCCTGGATAGAGCGTCAACTGCAGCGTTTTGAGGCATTGCCCGGAAAGTTTGAAGTTGATTGGCCACCAGTCGCGATGCATTTGCGCGGAGCCGGACGTGATTTCCGTCTTGAATATCGACAGGTTAGTGGTGCGCGAATTCGACTGAATCAGGATGGGGGATTTCTTCAGATTGATCACCCTGAGTACTACGACAACGAAGATCTGGCGTCCTTGTTTGTTAAGTGGCTAAAAAAACTGGCGCAGCGTCATTGCGAACGAATCGCTAATGAGTTGTCTGATAAAACCGGACTTAAATTTCGAAAGTTGGTGGTCCGTGGACAAAAGACCCGCTGGGGCAGCTACTCATCTCGTGGCACTTTAAGTCTGAACTACAAGCTGCTTTTTTTGCCCGAGCATTTGTTGAGGTATGTAATATTGCACGAGCTTGCGCACTCTGCGCACATGAATCACTCGGCAGAATTCTGGTGTCTTTTAGAGTCAATCGACCCGGAGGCAAGAAAAAATGATAAACAGCTTCTGGATGCATGGCAATATTTGCCAGCGTGGATTGAGTAGCAATTATTGTTGACTGGGAAAACACTACCTTAAGCATTATGTACTTTTTGTCATTACTAAAGAATCCGGCGGCTGATGATGTGTCGCGTACCAGAGAGCATTTCATCCATTTGATTTTTGCCAGCCAGCAGTTGGGTATTGCGTAAGAATGTCTGTTGAAAGCATTGACCCGATCACTTCCTATCAGAAAGCTATTGATTCGGGAGTTCTACAGGCAGATCAGCGGCAGTTGGAAATAGTTGGCAAGCTCCAGAGCTTATATGAAAGTATCGTCGGCTCTGAGAATTCTGTCCCTGCACAAGCAAAGACAGGTTTTTTCAGTCGACTGTTTGGTGGTAGTTCTACGCAGACCCCTGTCAGAGACAGAATTCCGGGCTTGTATCTTTGGGGTGGGGTAGGGCGTGGTAAGACACTTCTATGTGACATGTTTTTCGACGGATTGCCGATCAAATATAAGCGACGTATACACTTTCATCGATTTATGCGCGGAGTACATCAGCAGCTGGCGAGTATTAAGCAAGAGCAATCCCCGCTGGATATTGTTGCCGCCAAATACGCGGCTGAGTTTCGGGTGCTTGTGCTTGATGAAATGCATATCAATGACATCACTGATGCAATGCTTATGAGTGGATTGTTGAAAGGATTGTTTGATCGAGGTGTGATAATTCTGACCACATCGAATGTTGCGCCGGATGATCTCTATCGGGATGGTTTGCAGCGTGCTCAGTTTTTACCTGCGATAGAAGCCTTAAAGCAAAATACTGATGTGGTTTTTCTCGGTGGCGATATCGACTACCGACTGCGAGCCCTGGAGAATGCTGATATCTATCATCAGCCGCTCGACAAGTATGCTGATGCAACTTTGGAAACATACTTTATGCAAGCGGTGGCAGCGAGCAGTTACGCCGAAAAAACTCCATTGGAAATCAATGATCGTCAGATTGATACGGTGTTGCTTGCAGATAACGTGGTTTGGTTTTCGTTTAACGCCCTTTGCAATACTAACCGCTCAACTGACGACTATATAGAAATTGCCCGCTTATTCCACACTGTATTGCTCAGTGAGGTGCCAGTAATGGATGGCAAAAGCAGCGATGTGTCACGTCGCTTTATCAATTTGGTTGATGAATTTTATGACCGCAATGTCAAGTTGGTCATCACAGCTGAGGATGTTCCTGAAGCGCTGTACCAGGGAGAGCGTCTGGCATTTGAGTTTGATCGAACAGTTAGTCGATTACGTGAAATGCAATCGACCGACTATTTATCCAGCCAACATCAGCCCTGACAAGTTTTCCGTGCGTAGCTAAAAGGTTTACTCAGAATCCTGACTTGCGTCAGGGGTGCTCTTAGGGGTTTCGGTTTTTTTTGCGCGGGTTGGCGCTTTGCGTGGTTTGGGTGTGTCGCTGCCGGTTGTATCAGTCTTTGGTGCCGCGCTCTTTTTTGTGCTGCGACGTACGGCAGGTTTGGCAACAGGCGCTGTGGGTGCAATTGAATCCTGGCTGGCATCCGCTGGTTTTGACGATGCGTTCTCAGTTGTTTCCTTTTTGCGCGGTGGTGGTCTGCGCCTGGCCGGACTGGTAGCGGTGCTGTCAACCGGTTTACTCTCAGCGTCGTGGGTGGCTGGCGGTGCTTTTTTCTCTAAAGATTCTTTTTCTGCTCTGGCTCGTCGATTCGCAAGTTCACTGGCAGTGCTGCCTGGTCTGGTATCGTGACGTTGTGCTTGAGGGGAGCGATTGCGGTTTTGTGGATGGTTTTGGTTGTTATTTCGTTGTCGTCCGCGTTGATTATTTACTCTTCGATTCTCGTTGTTGGAGTGGCGTGCCGCATTGGTTTTACGTTCAGGATTTGCGGTTCCATTTTGTTCTGATTTTTCAATTGCTATTTGTCTGGCCGCGTAGCGTGCCTGGTCTTCGCGGTACCAGTCACTGCCTCTGGGTTGAGTCAGTCCGCTGTAACTGTGCGCATCGTTTGGCAGCCAGTCCTGTCCGTTTCTGTTGGATTTTACGTGTCTTCGATTGCCAGAAACTGCGTTGTCGATTCTGCGTCCGTTCGGTTTTGCACGATTCCCTATATTACCATTGGCGCCGGTGAGTAAGTCGTCGGAGTTTCCGTTTGCTCTGTGCATGCCGCCGCTTGATTTTCTAAGTGCGCGAAAGTCAGACTCGGAATCCAGTTTTTGGGGTCGATTACCGGGTTTGTTCTGCTTGCGACGATTGGTATTGCCATTGTTGGTTGCATTGCGTTGAGGGCGGTTTTGATTGCCCGGTGACGAGCTGCTTTTATTGCTGTTGCCGTCTGACTCTGCCGGGCGTGCGCGCCCACGTCCTCGAAGCCCGCGTGGGCCCGGTGTTCTGCGCTGTTTGTTGGGTAATTCTGCCATTTTATCGATATGTTTCTCGAATGGATGGTAAAGCCACGACCATAGGTGACTTCGGTCTTAGGTTACGGTGTCGAGTTTGTTGTGTGCTTGCCTGACGCCACAAAGCCCGGTTATAAAACTGGCTCACCAGCGACGGTTATCCGTTGTCTGCATACAATTTAATTCACAGATTGCATTGGTGTAGTTTTCGACAAATTTCTTACTCAAAGCCGGCCACAAGTTTATTTAATTAAGGCAACATCAGGCATGTGGACCCCGGCTAAACGCTCTTCTAAGCTGGTTCTCGCGTCATTGCTGTAACCAAACAATTTAGCCGATGTTTGTCCTGCTATATTGATTTTCAACCTTAGCTGTATTTGTATAGCGTAGTCTTTACGGGCAAATGTTGGCTAATTGGTTGGTAAACCTAAAGGTAAATTCAGCACTACTTTCCACCGATGCAATCGAGTTTTAATCTATTTTAGTTTTTACTTAATTCAACGGCGATAAAAAACGCACGGCGTTGTTTGGTATTTGATCTCTCTATCCATCGGAGGTGACACAGATCTACTGGGGCCTATTTTGGCCATATCTTGAGCGTGAGTCTAGCAAAATTTAGGCACATACGCATCAGCAATATGGAAATGACGTAAAAGTGAGAAGTAAAGCCCGCGATCAGTCACTCTTCCGGTGTGTGATCTACATTGGTAATTCTTTTAATTTTGGTTTGACCGGTGAGGCGACTGCGACGGTCGATAATGGAATATTAATGACGATTGCCGGGGGTGTCGATTGTTGCTGAGCGAAGGTGCTAAGGCTATCCAGTAAGACGGGGTTTCGAATCACGGAAAGCAGGATTGCCGCAAATAGAATCTGCGCGAACGCTAGCCACAGCGGAGGCCTAAGCTCATTGCGGGGCGGATTTTGTGTTGTCCCAGCTTTTTTCATTATTATTATTAGCTT
>CAZNOB010000008.1:0-3483 GCA_964574535.1 uncultured Granulosicoccaceae bacterium
AACGCCCACATGTAGTCGGTAAAATCTCACGCACCTCAGTGATTCTCGCTACGCCACTGTTTCTGGACGGGCACTAATTAGTGCTCCTTTGGTCAATTATTTATCGGCGACCTTGATTGACTTTTAATAAATCTCCTTACACTCGCCGAATTCAGAGACAGGCCTGTGGATAGCCTGCCTTCTTCCAGCGAACACCAACTAAGAAGTGATCAGTGCGTCAATAAAGCGCATCCTCTGAAACCCCCTAACCACATGGGCCAGGTCGATCGTTCTCTACCTATCAGATCGGACCGTGAATAGGTCAAGCAAGACAGAGAAACTACCTCAAAGACACTCTGAGCCTGTCGCTCTCAGGAAAATGACCGGTAGACCAGTCATGTCTTCAGTTTTTTAAAGACACAAGGGCAGTGATGTCACATATACAGGTGTGGTAACTAATCAATCCATTGTTCTTACTATTGATCGTTTACATCAATGACTTCCGGGAGACAGATCCAATACTTGCGGGAATGTTCTTTTTTGATGAGCGGACAGCCGTTATTGCTGTCGACGGAGCCGCACAGTACAGCCCTGCAATCAACCGAAATACACACGGCGCTATCGAGTTTGTAATTGCAAGATGAATGAAACGTCCCGGAATCTGCTCGGTTGAATTCCGCTAAACATTAGTGATCCCTAATCAAAACTACTTGTTTACAAGGTAAACCGTATTAGTTTGCAAACTGGCCCTGAATATGCGAGAAAGTAAGCCCCTGGGCAACGAAAAGGAGGTGATCTTGAAATCTTTACTCACTGTAGTGACGGGTATGACGGTGTTTTCTGCAATTCAATTTTCGCCTGTCCGTTAGCGGACGGCAAGCAGATAGCCACCAACTACGACAATCAATATCAACCTAAGACTCTGGTTGAAAACGAGGTTGAAATCATTGATCCGGTATTGCCAGCAAAACCAAGGCTGCAAACCAGGAGAAAGAAGTCAACTGGGTCGTTGCCTGTCAGTTATAAGAGTGCATCCGGTTCGAACTGGGCCGGATGTTTTATCGATTATTCCATCAAAATCCCGGACACCGTAACACCCAACGGGCCGCGAGGAACAAACAATTCCAGTTCATCGTTGTTGCGAATTACTGATAAAGTGACCACCTCATCACGCACTCCATCGGCAGTCGCAGCGCGAAGCTCACCTACATTGTAAATGGTGACGTCCGCGTAACGACTGATCACATCTCCCGCGATTACCCCGGCTTGCTGTGCTGCAGAACCAGACATCACCTCATCAATTCTAACCCGGTTATTGCGCCCCTGTGACAACAATAAAAGATCATAACGATCCTCACCCAAACTAAACTTGAGTGCGGACTGACTTCGATTCTCTCTGAGTTGCTGGCGAAACTCAGCGCTGTCGATCCATCCTTCACGAGTTGCACGGTCACGAATCTCAAGACGCTCCAACTGTTGCTGATTGAAAAAATCCGTAATTACAGAAACCTCAAACTCATCGAAGCCTGCCTGCTGTAGATTTTGCGGGTTAATTTCACCTCGATTTTCCGGTACCGAGGGTTCAGTGGCGGAATCAGAGAGCTCCAGCAACTGCAGCCGCGTTTCGATCTCCGTCAGACGGGTCTCCAAATCATCCAGCGGCTCTTTATCGCCAGCCAGCGGCTGCTTTTCTAAAGCCGCCACTGGCTCAACTTTAGTCACTATAGCCCGCTCAGTCGCTATTGCCGGATGTACCGACTCCTGAATGCTCGGCGCTGGTAATTTTTGCACTTCTACCGACCGGGAATCTTTCTTTCCGGCAGACCAGCCAAACCCCAGCCCGATACCCAGCCCGCCTATAAACATCATGAGTCCAGTCACAAAGATTCGCATCTGTCATTCACCACCTGATTTTGGATTGAGCAAAGGAACACGGATTGCATTAATCAACAATTGAATTCCAGCTAACAAACCGAAACAACATGGTTTGCAACTTGTTAAAAGTCGGTCGGTGCCGACAACAATTTAAGATCAGCGACCCGTTTGCCCAGAGAGCCATTATGCGCCCACTACCCTTCACAATCATGCCGTTATTTTTTACCCTGCTTGTTGCAGGATGTGACGGCACAACTGAGCCCACCGAGTCGCTGGTCGATGATGAGCCGATACTGAGTGCGGCAAGAATTCCCGTAATTTTAGATGATGTAACTGGCGCAGATACTGACGGAGATGGCGTCAGCAATGAGCAGGAAGGATCAGGAGATCCAGACCAGGACGGCATTCCTAACTATCTGGATCTCGACAGTGACGGTGATTCAATATCCGATGCACACGAATACAATCACCCTTGCGCCAATGAATTCGCGGCGCTAATAAGCCGCAACGGCGAACCAGACCAACAGCGTGAGTTTCCTGAATTAAGTGAGCGTGTACCGCTCGTGGTCACTGAATTTTGGTACGAAAATACAGCCACTATAGTGCGGTTTACCTCAATGGAAACCGAAGATTTTTGCACTGTCGTTACGGAGCAAAGCGCAAGTGTCTGGGAAAACTAACACTGATCTCACTCACTGATCAGAGGAAACGCGCCTAGTTTTTTCACCTATAAAATTGTTTCTAGGATACTGTTACTGGTTAGTGACTAACCGGAACGCTCGCCTTGCCTCGCACCCTCTACCTGCTCACAGCATGTCAGGCTTACATGTTCATCTGTTCATCATTGTTGATCACAGTATCAGCATTGATCGGACTGGATCTGGCTTCCAATAAAGCGTTCGCGACCCTGCCGTTGGCAATCCAGTTTATAGCCGTGATGATGACCAGTATCCCGGCGTCCCTGATTATGGGGAAGTGGGGTCGTCGTGCCGGTTTTCTCACAGCAGGAGTGATCGGCGTCGCCGGAGGCTGTATCGCGCTAATCGCAATCTACCAGCATTCTCTCCTGTTGTTCTGCGTTGCGACATTTTGTTTCGGTGCATTCAGCGCATTCGGGAACTACTACCGCTTTACTGCACCTGAAATTGTACCCGAAGACAAAAAAAACGTAGCCATATCCTGGGTAATGGCCGGTGGGGTTGTCGCGGCTTTTATCGGGCCAAATCTGGCTACCTGGAGCCAGAACCTGATAGACATGTCGGTATACGCCGGTGCGTTTGTCATCGCTATTATTGTATATCTGGCATCCATGATTACAGTGAGCTTTATGGATTTACCGCCTCCACCTGCAAAAAAAACCAACACTGGTTCCGGTCGGCCACTTGTGCAAATTATGTGTCAGCCAGTGTTTGTAGTCGCCGTAGTCTGCGCAGCATTCGGATACGGCACGATGAATCTGGTGATGACGGCAACACCGCTGGCCATGTATCACAATGAAATGATGCTGCGTGATACCGCTTTCGTCATCCAATGGCATATCGTGGCGATGTTTGCACCATCATTTTTCACCGGCAATCTGATCAATCGATTTGGTATTTTAAATATCCTGATTAGCGGTACAGTCCTGTG
>CAZNOB010000008.1:3583-67565 GCA_964574535.1 uncultured Granulosicoccaceae bacterium
ATCTGATCAATCGATTTGGTATTTTAAATATCCTGATTAGCGGTACAGTCCTGTGTGTCATTTGCGTGCTGATTAACCTCACTGGGGTTACGGTCTGGCACTTCTGGACAGCATTAATCGCGCTGGGAGTCGGCTGGAACTTTCTGTTTGTTGGTGGTACGACCCTCCTGACCGAATGCTATGAACCGGAAGAAAAAACCACTACCCAGGCAATAAACGATTTCATTGTTTTTAGTACGGTATCCGTGACCGCTCTATCATCCGGCACCATACACCATACTTATGGGTGGAAAACCGTAAACCTGACAGTATTACCCTTATTGATTTTTGTGAGTGTCTGTGTCATGTTCCTGAAAGTGCACCGCCAACACCGGGCAACGAACGAAGCTCAATCGTAGTTTCACTGTTCGCCCCAGACCAATCACTCGCCTCCGCAAATTCTTCTCCGGAATCCTTCCAGTACAATCTTGTTACAAATTATGAAAACACTACTTGCTGTCGTCGCTGCCTGTTTGATGACTATCAATATCCACGCTGATGAAATGCAGCACGGACCATCTGTATCCGACAGCTGGATTCGCGCCACCCCACCCGGCGCAACCACGTCGGCAATGTACATGATGATAAAAAACTCCACTGATAAATCGATGACACTTGTCGATGTCAAATCAGAGCTTTCTGATCGAATAGAGATTCATCACACCGTCAAGAATGACGGGGTAATGCAAATGCGGAAAATCGATAGAATTGATGTTAATGCCCACGCCATGACCGAGTTAAAACCACAGGGCCAACACATTATGTTTTTCAATCTAAAAGAGGCCTTGGCACCAGATACTAAAATCACTGTGGACCTTATTTTCGAAGACGGCACTACCGTCACGATGGAGGTGCCAGTGATGAAACAAGGCATGTCTCATGACAGCCACTCAGAGATGAAATCCGAAAAACATAAAGATCACTAGCGTTTAATATGAACAAGATATTATTAGCAATACTGTGCGCTATCACAGTAGGCATAGGTGCGTGGTTTAGCATTTCGCAAAAGAAAAATGAAAAACTGGATATAACAGGGTTTGCCTTTCCAGAGCCAGCACAACTCGCCAACGTGTCGCTCACCAGCCATCAGAATCAACCCGTAACAGAAGATTCATTCAAGGGACGCTGGACCTTTATTTATGTGGGTTACACCTTTTGCCCTGATGCCTGCCCGGCCACCATGACAGTGCTAAACCAACTGCATGGAAGGCTGAAAGAGAAGGGAATCGACGATACAGTAAACATGATGCTGGTATCTGTCGATCCAGAGCGAGATACCATCGAAAATCTTAAAGAGTATGTCGCATTCTTTAATCCGTCATTCAGCGCTGCTACTGGCACCCCGGCAGCCATCAAAGATTTCACCAGCCAGGTCAGTGCAATTTATGTGATACCAGAGGATCGCAGTGATCCCAATTATTTGGTTGATCACTCGTCATCGGTCATGCTCATCGATCCCGACGCTGCTGTACACGCTATCTTTACACCGCCGCAAACCGCAGAAAACCTTGCTAACGACTTTGTTAAGCTGAGCAACAGGTACAACTAGTCGGCAGCGGAGACAGCAAGACAAATGATTGTAAAAGACCTGACTACCTACATTGTTGGTAACCCTCCGCCTCATAAAGGGGGCAGGTATTTTATCTTTGTAAAACTCACAACCGATACCGGAATAACCGGTATTGGCGAGGTCTACAACGCAACCTTCGCTCCGCATGTCATAAAACATATGATTGAAGATGTATTCACCTCTCATGTGGAAAATACTGACCCCTTTCGAATAGAAACTCTCTGGCGCAATGTCTATGGTCGTGGTTATTCATCGCGGCCGGATATTTCACTGATCAGTGTGCTTAGTGGTATTGAGATCGCACTTTGGGATATCGTTGGCAAAGCAGTCAACAAACCAATTTATGAACTGCTGGGCGGACAGGTGCATGAAAAGCTACGCTCCTACACCTACTTGTATCCTGCCGATGACAATGATGCCAATAGCCCTGCAGACAGTGTCTATTCCGATCCGAATGCTGCAGCTGCACGGGCTATCGAGTATGTTACACAGGGCTTTACTGCAGTCAAATTTGACCCGGCCGGTCCCTACACGACTTTCGATCCACACCAGCCTGATCTGGAATCAATAAAGCGCAGCAAATATTTTGTCGAAGCAATTCGCGAAGCAGTCGGCACCAAAGCTGATTTGCTCTTCGGTACCCACGGACAATTCACAACAAGCGGCGCCATCCGCCTCGCACGTGTTTTGGAAGATAGCAACCCGCTATGGTTTGAAGAGCCAGTCCCACCAGAAAAGCCAGAAGAGATGGCAAGAGTTGCACGGCAAACAACCATTCCAATTGCAACGGGCGAACGGCTCACAACCAAATACGAATTCTCGCGGTTGCTGGAACTTCAAGCCGCATCAATTCTGCAACCCGCACTGGGTCGGGTTGGTGGCATTCTGGAAGGTAAAAAAATCTCCAGCATGGCTGAGGCGCATTATGCGCAGATAGCCCCACATTTATATTGTGGACCAATCGAAGCGGCTGCCAATATACAACTAGCTGCCTGCTGCCCGAATTTCCTTATTCTGGAAAGCATTGAAAACTGGTCAGGGTTTCACAATGATCTGTTAAATCACCCGATCAACTGGCAAGACGGCTACGTCATCCCTTCTACCGAACCAGGACTTGGGTTTGAACTCAACGAAACACTAGCTGCAGCACATCCCTACAAAGAGGATAAACTTCACCTGGAGCCACAGAACACTCCGTTTATCCCATAAAAAAGCTAAGTATCCAGAATAATCAGGTGAAATTCACCTGACCATCACGGGTTACAGCACTGCTGAAATGAACAAACAGTGACAATTTCGAATTCACAACTCATGACTACATTCAGAAATTATCGTGAAACACTACTGATTTTTTGAAAAAAACACATTCAACAACATAAAGAAAAAGGCTCTCCTACCTCTATTTAAGCGAACTAGCAGTACCGCATATTCTAGAAGGGACGACCCCTGTCCGTTCTAAGAACCGAGGGTCAGCATGGTCTACTTCATATCTAAACTACGTTGTTTAAGCTGTGTATTCGCACTAACACTACTGGTTGCCAATCCGCTGTGGGCGGATGACACCGAAATTTTCTTCAGCCGTGCCAGCACCGCTGACACCCAACCTAATGTTCTGTTTATTCTAGATGGATCAGGCTCAATGGCCTGGTATGACTGCGCTAATGGTTCGGTCAGATCACAATCCTGCAACGATGGTACTCCCAATGGTACTACTACGCGCTTGTCCCGATTAAAATCTTCACTAAAGACCGTACTCAATAACACCAGTAACGTTAATGTCGGACTAATGCGTTTAAGCCACACGGATAGCGGCGGGCGGATAATCTATCCAGTCAGAGATATCGATCAGCAAATATGTAACGGTCAGCCATGCAAAGATGATTCGGTATTCACCGCTCAGTCATCTGCCGCAGCCAGTGGAGATGATGCCACCGAATTGCCCAACGGAGATGTTAGCGTCTCGGAATCCACTATCGCATTAACAACACGCACTGCCACTTCAACAAAACCTGTCAGCTACGAATATTTCGAAGGCACCTGGACCAGCCTGCCTGACTTCAACAGCCTGACTCCCGTTGACGCGGGCAGTCTGGATAATTTCAGCATTGCACCTGCCAGTCAGTCAGATTATTTTGGTTTCCGGCAGCATGCAACTCTGCTCATCTCAACACCGGGAGAGTATACATTCTCTACTAGCTCAGATGATGGTAGTCAGCTATTCATAAACAATCAGCTGGTGGTTGACAACAATGGTCTGCATGGAATGAGGTACCGCGAAGGAAAAATCACCCTTCAACCAGGCGAACATACGATTGTGGTCACCTACTTTGAAAGAACTGGAGGCACAGGCTTATCGGTAGCGTGGGCGGGCCCGGGCTTTACCGCACGCCCCATAGATTCATTCGTCACGCCCCCAACTGGAGATAACGCGTGGGTTGGATTACGATTCCCCGACCTTCAAATTCCTCAAGGAGCAACGATCACAGATGCACGTCTGGATGTCTCTTCAGCAAGTGACAGCTCAGCTATCACGAACCTGGTTCTCCACGCCGAAGATACAGAGAACTCAGCACCGTTTACTGTTGATTCGAAAAATATCAGTGGGCGAGACCGTAGTTATAACTCTGTAAATTGGAATGCCATTCCGGAATGGGATGAGCAAGGAAATTACGAATCACCAGACCTTTCAGGCATTGTCCAGCTTATTGTAAATAAAACAGGATGGTGCGGCGGTAACGCTTTGGGCTTAATCATTAAAGGTAATGGCCAGCGACTTATTGATGCATTTGACGGTGGTACTGGCGCCTCCCCCAAGTTACGGGTGTCCTATAAACTAGATAATATTCCCGATACGGGCGGCTGTACCACCAGCACTTTCGTCACTCGTATTTCAGACCCAAAAGATGACGCAACAGAGCTGCTTTATAATAATCAGAGCTATGGCACTGGCTTGAACTATTCAGTAGCACCGGTGGCCAGGTCGACTTATCAAAGTTATGGCTACGTATCAGGATTTAGATTCTCAGAGATCAATGTTCCAAAAGACGCGGAAATAGTAGACGCAACACTCTCGCTTACTACTAAAAATTATGGTTGGTTTTCCAGCTACCCTCCACTAAAAATAACTGCGCACAATGATGCAAATCCCGCAAGTCTGCAGGCACGCTCTTACAACATCACCAACAGACCAAGAACAACATCTATCACATGGGACAACATACCTGCCACTTCCGATATAGAAGTCACCAGCCCGTCGATAAAAAACATAGTTCAGGACATCGTAGATAAAGGAGATTGGGATATAGGCAACCCAATGGTATTTATACTCGAAGACGATGGCAGCGGTGGGCACAATTTTCTTAGCTATGACAGCAGTCCGTCAAAATCCGCACAACTAAAAATTACATTCAAAAGCAGTATTCAAAGTGCTCAGGATGAAATTACTGGCCCGGTCAGTGATGTTAGATCAGAAATTATCTCTGAAATTGATTCTATGGTCGCCAAAGGCGGCACACCGACCGTTGGCGCTATGCTGGAAGCAAGACGTTACTTCGCTGGAGAAAACGTCAATTACGGATTAAACCGCTTCGCCGATTCAGCATCTACCGGGTTTCCCCAATACAGGGGTCGATACTCAAGAGTGTCGACACCAGATTCGTACACAGGTGGTACGATCGTGCGCGACCCCAGATGTAACATTAACGCTCCTGACGGTGTGTATTGTGCCTCTGAGCACATCACTGGTACACCAATTTATGTATCACCGTTTACTCATGAGTGCCAATCTAATCATATTGTTCTGCTGACAGATGGTATACCTACCGAGGATGCTACAGCTGAAGATGAAGTAAAGGCGTTAACGGGTGCCGGGTGCGTTGACCAGAGCGGCGGTAAAGGTACCTGCGGTGAAGAACTCGCCAGTTACCTCCACACCAATGATCAACACACGTTTTCTGGCGACCAGACAATCACCACACATACCATTGGATTTAATTTCACCACACAGTGGCTTAAAGACATTGCCAATGATGGCGGCGGCGGTTTCTACACTGCAGACACTGCTTCACAGCTCAGTGCAGCGTTAGCCAATATCATCGACTCGGTACAGGACGATGGCTCCTCATTCGTTGCACCAGGTGCCACAGTTGATAACTTCTCGAAAGTATCTCACCGAAGTGATATTTACCTGGCTCTGTTTCAACCCAGAAGCACTCCGGACTGGAACGGAAACCTGAAACGGTACGATTTTTCCGGTAACCCTGCCACCTTGCACGATAAAAATGAGAATCCAGCGCTGGACGATGATGACTCCGGGAATTTTAAGGATTCTTCGCAAAGCTTCTGGTCTACTACCGCGGATGGAAACATTGTGGCACAAGGGGGAGCAGCAGGCCGGCTGACACCGTCGACCCGAAATGTTTTTACATACACAGGTTCCAACGAAAATCTGACCGATGATACGAACGAATTCTCAACAGACAACGACCTGATCACTACCGCTGACCTTGGTCTGGATCCAGCAGACACCACACTTCGCGAGAACATCATAAACTGGGCTCTTGGCTACGACATTAAAGACGTGGACAAAGACAACAATATCAACGAGCCACGCTATCACATCGGTGACCCATTACATTCACAACCGGTGATTATTACCTACGGTGGAACGTCGGATGAACCCGATTCGGTAATCTACTTTGGTACCAACGACGGCTTTCTACACGGAATATCAACTGACGACGGAGATGAAGTTTTTTCTTTCATCCCGAAAGAGCTCATCCCCAACCTGAATACACTCTACGAGAGCAATCCCGCGGAAGATAAAGTGTATGGCCTTGACGGATCCATGTCATTGTGGACTGAAGACAAAAACTACAATGGCACTATTGATGACGGTGATCACGTCTATCTTTACGCCGGCATGCGCAGAGGTGGCCAGACTTACTACTCGCTTGATATCACAAAAAAAGACTCGCCAAAATTTAAGTGGCAAATCTCTAACACGACCACCGGCTTTAGCGAGTTGGGAGAAACATGGTCACAAGCGGTAGTCACCTCAATCAACTATCTGGGAACAGAAACAAAGGTACTTATCTTTGGCGGTGGTTATGATCGCTCACAAGACGATCATGTCGCACGAACCGCGGATACAGTCGGTCGGGCAATCTATATTGTGAATGCCGAAACCGGCGCTCTTCTTTGGAGTGGCGGACCAAAAGATGGCAGCGAAACCAAGTCGTTTGACGATATGATTTACAGCTTTCCGTCAACACCAAAAGCAGTAGATACCAATGGCAACGGAAACGCTGATCAAATTTATGTCGGAGACATGGGCGGTCGAATATGGCGGTTTGATATCGATGAACATGCCACCAATATCAATCACCTGATTCATGGCGGAATAGTGGCTGATTTGGGAACCGATGGTAGCATTTCAGATACCCGGCGTTTTTATCACTCACCGGATATTTCGATTGCTAATCGACTAGGGAAGAAGTATGTCAATATCGCTATCGGCTCTGGCTATCAGGCACACCCTCTGGATACCGTCATTGAAGATCGCTTCTATTTAATACGTTATCCCTATAATCCAATCATTGATGAAAACGGTAAGTACCACTATGGCACCCCAAACACCACTGTGAGCGCAACCGGTACTATCACCCCATCGGGAGATTATTCTCCGATCCTAGAAAGCAATCTGTTTAATGCCACCAACAATGTTCTGGGCGAAGGAAGTGACACTGAAGTTGCTCAGGCGGAACAAGAGTTGGCAGCAAGTGATGGCTGGTTCATTGAAATGGAACGAAGTGGCGAAAAAGTCCTCGGCAGCTCTGTTACCTTCGATAATAAAATACTGTTCGCAAGCTATGTCCCGGGCGATTCCCCGGTAAACTGTGCGCCTGAAATTGGATTCGGAGTCTTCTGGGCGCTAAATTTATGGGATGCAACGCCCGTCACAAACTTATCCGATAGTGATGCGGTAAATTTGAAGAAGTCAGATCGCAACAAACAAATCCCCGGGGGCGGTATACCAGCACCAGTTCAGACCCTGTTTATTGAATCTGGCAATAAAAATGAGGATGGCGAAGAAGAATCGAAGGAACTACAAATTCTTGCGATCTCTGGTGCAAACAGTCTTTTGCAACTCAACAATAAGAGCCTTGTTAAGCGAGTTTACTGGTCAGAATATCCAAATTTCTAGTCAGGATTTAACCTTACGCATGCTTACAAGCAGGGCCTCGCAATCAGACACACTAATTTGCCTGATTCGACGGCCCTGCGTATCAATACAATACCGATGCAACGTTTTCTGGTCCACACTACCAATGCCTTTATACCGGCTGATTGCGGGAAAATGCTCACCCTGCTCCACCAGCCTCTTTAATATTGCTTCATATTCAGATTTCGTATAACCAATAAACGATTTATTCAGCATTTCACTATCGACTCGGTACAACGGCGGATACGCGATATGCAGCAAACCCCGTTCTACTATAGTTCTCAGGTGAATGAAAAAAAACATGATCAACAATGTTCGTGCATGCACTCCATCTGCGTCCGGATCACTGAGAATCAGTAGTCTTTGGTAGCGGATTGTTTCCAAAGGTAAGGTGCCCGTACCTGCTGAATCTATGGCTGTGAGCAGTTGCTGTATCTGAATATTACCGAGCACCTTCTTAGCGGAACCAACCGCTGTTGCATTGGGAATTTTCCCCTGCATTGCAATAACCGCTTGCGTCCGTCGATCTCTAACCCTTTGCACCGCGCTGGCAGCACTCTTCCCTTCGACAATGATAAGCTCTGAATTCACATGTTCACGGCAGTCAATCAACACGGGTTATCGCCACCAATAACTATTCCGCCTATCAGCGTCATGACCTCAACTGCCCGAGTCGGCTTCGCGAATAAATCTTCTTCTTGAAGGTTTATATCTGATTACAGGACTGGTAGCTCTTATCGGTGTATCGCTTTCACGATCAGCCTCACGCACCACATGAGATATTTTTGTCACCCTTAAGTTGGTTATTTTTTCCTTGCGTACCTTCTGTGCAAGTTTTTGTTTAACGCGTAAAGTGCGTTTTGCCCACGCACGGTGTATTGCTGAAACCTTGCCTACCTGCTGTCCATCCAGATCATAGCGATGAGAGTGCTTTTGCATACCGTATAAATACCCGTAACTGGTCACATGCCGTTTCAGTGCTTCATTAAGCAGGCGGCAGGAGAGGTCGGGGTTCTCGTTGCGGTGCTTTAGAATTTCTTTATGAATAGACAGTGACAAGGGCACTTGATCCGGCCGCACCGAAAAAAGCTGCGGCCAGCGCGCAGCAAGCCACAATTGTAGGCGTTTCACTTTCTTTGCTGACCATTTATTTTTCATATCATTCCGAACATGGGGACAACTCTTGCCAATCACGAATCAAAAATGTTTGTAACTGCAGGGACTCGCTTTGGTCTGTTTTTTCCGCTAAAACAGACTTGGAAAAGTCTAGACACCGAGCTTTTTAAACTTTCGGTGATGGTGAATTAGCTGCATGTTAGCTTGGGATATTAATCAGTCGCCAATAGGCAAGTTCTGGTACTCACAATCTACAAAACCGGAATATAGATCATATTTCCATTTTTGAGAGTAATTGCTTAATTTCTACACGCTTGATAAATCGAACCGCACCGCCAGCCTCTCAAAATCTGCTCCCCGACTAAAGAACCAAATTAGCCAATCAATTGGGTTCACCCCTAAAAAAGTCAAAGTTGTGCATCACGCATCAATTTTATAAATGAAATAGGTTATCTTTGCCCCGCCGGTCTCGTCAGAATTGGTCTAGCTTTCAGGTACCCTGTTCATGCTCCGCCCCAAAACTCCCGTCAGATTCAGCCATCAAAGACGCCTGGCCCTGATATCTGCATTGTCCACAGCTGCGGTTCCATTCAGCAATGTTATAGCTCAAACCTCCGCCTACCCGGAATTGCGTCTGCAGTTCTACAATCTGCATACCACCGAGCATCTGGATACCGTATTTTGGGCCAACGGAGAATATAGTATCAGTGCTTTGGCAGACATCAACAACCTCCTACGCGATCATCGAACTGGCGAAATCAAAGAGATGGACCGAAAGCTCCTGTCGATTCTCTATCTTATCAAGCAACGCATCGGCAACCGTAATCCATTCAGTGTAATTTCCGGTTACCGCTCTGCAGAAACCAACAGAAAGCTTGCGCTACTCAACGCTGGTGTGGCTAAAAACAGCTTTCATGTCAGGGGTCAGGCAATCGATATAAGAATTCCCGGCATAGAGACAGATCTGATTACACAGGCAGGCCTTAAATTGCGTGTTGGTGGTGTTGGTTACTACGCAAAATCAAATTTCACACACATCGACACCGGGCCACGCCGGCATTGGGTTGGCTGACACAGTCACTTCGAGTAATCAAACCACCATTTTTTGAATGGTGTAAAGCATAGGCATCGCCAGTAAATACATTAGGGTGACATAAGGCCAGTTCCAGCTGGCTCCCCTCCAGCCGGGGATTCCGTATCGCCCCTGAAACACCAGGTGAGTTCCGGATAGCGGACTGGCGCAGGTTCCAAGGCTCCAGGCAAACAAAAAGGTAATCGCCAGCAGATTTGCATTGGGTTGCAAGGTCATAAGCAATGGCGTTACCCCGGATATCGTAACCAGCGGGTGCACGCCAACCACTGCCAGCAATATCATCACACCCAACAATATTGCTGCCTCGAAGGCTTGAAATTCGACAAAAGGCACCGAAACCAGGCCAGCTTTGATCACACCACTGATACCAGCGGCCAACACCCCGGCAACCAAAAATAAAACCAGCTCGTTTACAGTACGTGGCACCTGCTCAGTTATCTGTGCCCACAGTATCGCGCAACTTTCAACTACCCCCAACCGTATCAGTAATACCACAGCAGATAACAGTAAGGCGGACAACGAGATGCTCGTCAACACCGACCAGTCAGGCACAAGGTTAGACAAAATGATAACCATACCGGCCAAAGCAGCCGGCACCCATAAGCTGGAAAATTGCACCGGGTAACCACGGAAGCTCTGTAAATCTTCTGAATACCGAAGTCGTGCCTCACCCGCTACAACGAAAAACCCAAAAAACGCAAAAGGGAAGCACGCCAGCATTACAACGGGCAAGCTCAAGGTGGGTACATAAGTAATCACTGCCGCCATACCACCGAAAAAAGGCGACCATGCGGAACAGCCGGAGAATATACGGGTAATCGATTGGGATGTTAGTCGATTCAATCCATGCGGAAGCGAGAGTCGATCAGCGAAAATTATGGGCGCGGAGATATTGATTACAGAACCAAACAGGCTGACACCCAGCAGAGTTTTATAGTACGCCCCTGGCCCCACTGGTAGTTCTGTCGCATTTTCAGTACTGAGCGTAACCAGCCGTAAAAAGCCGACTGATATAATCATTGAAATCAAACCGGCGTTATTGCCAATTGCACCAGCTATATCTATGGCAGTGCCGCCCTGCACAGCGATCACTAAAAGCACTAACCCGATAAACCCAATGACGCCTGTTTGCCAACGCTGTGTCACACTGACTCCGGGTAACAACAGCAACGCCGCAATCCAGCCAAAAGCGCCAGCCAGCCACTGCGGCCACACATTGAACCATGCACCCACTACATCGTTGGCAATGCTCATCATCACCATAAAAAATAGTAGTAAGCCACCCACTGTAGAATTCACAACGGCGGCTCAGAGGGTATCACTGCGAAGTACTGTTGTTAATTGAACGGAGAAGGCAGACAGCGACTTCATTTCAATTGGGATGTGCTGCCAGGTATTCCGTTTTTACTTTATTGTATTCGTCAACTAAACCATCAATTTTCAGCTGATCGTAAGGCATAAGTCCACCCAGCAACATCTTCTTATTACCTTTGCCAACCTTTTGGCCCGAGCTGAAAATATCGAAATTTAAACTGACCTTTCCTTTTTTGCCTTCCGCATCCAGACGCGCACCAGAGAACTCCAGGGTTATTTGCTTATCAGGCAACCCATCAAGTTGGATTTCCATGCTCTTATATAGAACAAGCGGTCTGGCAGGGTTGATCATGACCTGATGATCCTTCATAAGATCCACTAACAAATAAGGAAATGTCTGCCCGGAAAACTGTACATAGGCGTTAATTAGCCCTTTGATCGCTTCATTCGACGCATCAATGGTTTTTGAGGCCTTAACCACGAGGTGGTCCCGTTTTTGATCTTCACCCAGAATTATGACGCCATCTTCGTCACGCTCACGCAGCAGGGTTGAATCATCGACCATATTTTGAAAGTCGAAATTCATTGAGCTGGCGACTCCATGGCGATGCAGGAAAACAGCAAACAGCAAATCCCCGGGCACACAAAAGCGACGTGCATCAGGGTTATGAATAGGATTAAAATCGCCCGCCACCAGTTTCGCAAAGGCGCTGGCGTTTTCTCGCGTGAAAGAGAGCGAACCATCATTTTCATTGAAATATTTTTCTAGATTCAACTTTGCACTCATTGATAATCAAAAGAGAGAATATTACTGTTCCTCGCTGGCTTGCGTTCGGTAATTATTCAATTCCATCCCACCCTCTATGAAAATGGCCCCCGCTTTACAACAGAGTCATACCAAACAGCAACCGCAGGTCCAACAATCATTAATTTGTTAGAATATTGTTATAGCGCCAGAATAGCCTTTTTAACGCCGACTAGTACACTTTAAATATTTCTGGTCATTTCGCCAATCAGGGGGACACGATCATCTCACAACGAAAAATTCTACTCGTCGAAGACGACCCGGATCTGGCAGAGCTGGTCAGTCTGCAACTGCAAGATATCATGTGCGACGTCACCTGTATTTCTAATGGTCGTGAAGCGCTGGAGCGCGCCACCCAGGAGTCATTTGATATGCTGGTGCTGGATATCATGCTCCCCGAAGTAGACGGACTCGAAATTTGTCGAACTGTCCGGGGCAGCAATCGGCAAATTCCTATTTTAATGCTCACCGCCAAATCATCCGAACTCGACCGAGTGCTAGGCCTAGAACTTGGCGCTGACGATTATATGACCAAACCCTTTAGTACTCTGGAACTGGTTGCTCGGGTAAAAGCATTGCTACGCAGAGCAAGAATCAGTGAAGAATTAGAATCCACCGAAGAGACTGAAAAAACAATCGACTTCAAGGCACTTTCACTCGACATAGAGAATCGACGAGTATTTATCGATAAAGAGGAAGTCGAGCTCACCCCGAAAGAATTCGATTTGTTACATTATTTTGTGGCCAACCCGGGGCGGGTGTTCTCGCGCATGCAACTGCTTGATAAAGTTTGGGGATATAGCTATGAAGGCTATCACCACACCGTTAACTCACATATAAATCGCTTACGAACCAAAATTGAAAAGGACCCGCATGAACCCGAATATATTCTGACCCGCTGGGGTGTCGGCTACGAGTTCGCGAAAAGATCAGATAATGTCGCTTAGATCACTCTATGCCAAACTTGCTCTGACGTTAATTTTACTGCTGTTCGTCACCGCGATCGTCTACTCCGCAATATCATATTCATTGACCACCCAAAGCCTGATTGGTGACCTGCAACGCGAGAATGCAGACCTGGCTGCGAACCTGGCTGCAGAGATACCACAAACGGTGGCGGGCTCTATCGACGGCCAATACACTGATCAACTTTTCCGTCTAATGAAGATCGTTAATCCCGATGTCGAGCTGTACCTGCTTGACCCGGACGGCCAGATTACCTCTTCATCCGGAATGGAACCACTTGAAACCGAAGTCATAGACCTCCAACCCTTAGCCGTATTCCTCGAAGGAAACCGCGACTATCCACTTTTCGCACAAGACCCTCTGTCAAATGCAAAACCTGTTACCTTTTCTGTTGCCACCCTCAACGCAGGTGAAAAACAACTGGGGTATCTCTATGTCACTTTACGCGGAGGTGATAGTAATAACAGTCGACCCAATGAGCTAATTTCAACCATCGGCATATACGCTCTTATCGGTAGTTTGCTGGTTTCGCTACTGGCCGGACTCTATATCTTCAAACGCATCACCGGCCGCCTTCAAATCCTCAGCGGCCTGATCGGAGACTTTCAAAAATCAGGCTATAAAAATTCCCAGGTCTATAGCGAAATTGCGAATGACAGCAGTAGCGATGAAATCTCCAGCCTGGGCAACAGCTATGATGCAATGGCAAAAAGAATCGCCGAACAATTTGAATTACTTCAGGCTCAGGATAAAAACAGGCGATCGTTTATCGCCAATATATCGCATGATCTACGTACTCCGCTGACCGCAACACAAGGCTACCTTGAGATGCTACAGCATAAGTATGATGCGCTGGATGATGAACAGAGACAACGCTATTTAAACGTTTCTCTTAAACACAGCAAGCGCTTGCAGTCGCTAATTAGCGATCTATTTGAACTCGCCAAGCTCGACGACTACGCCGAGGAATTAAATACCGAAATATTCTCATTGAACGACATCGTCAGTGACGTTATTCAGGGATACCAGCCACTAGCACACACCAGGAAAATAGATCTCACCTACGACACCGGAGAGTCCCGATTACTAATCAAAGGCGACCTGGCGATGATTGATCGTGCAGTAAGTAATCTTACTGGCAATGCACTTCAGTACACCCAGGAAGGCGGAGATGTAAAACTAAGCGTTTCTGCATCGACTGACGCTGATTCGGAACGAGTAAACTTCACCATTGAAGACAATGGCCCTGGCATCGATCCAGGCCAGATCGATAATATATTTAAACGCTTCCACCGCGCTGATAATGAACACAACGAGGGTTCAAATGCAGGCCTTGGACTGACGATCACTCAACGCATCATCGATTTACACGGGGGTGATTTAAAAGCAGAGAACACCGGCCACGGCACCAGATTTAGTTTTTCACTTGCAAGAGCGGTCAACCGCCAAAACCCGGAGCCTGCGCAGTAGCACTCTTCTGCGTCACGACATGTGCCATCACGAGCACTGCAACCAATAACAAAGATAATGGTGGCCAGGGACGGAATCGAACCGCCGACACGGGGATTTTCAGTCCCCTGCTCTACCGACTGAGCTACCTGGCCTCAGGATATTAGAACAGGCTCCGAACGGTGCCTGTATTGGCAAGTAAGCACTTGCCAGCCGCCTATTAGACCTATTGAATCGCCTGGAGTCAAGTACGCAAGTGCCACCTTGTGATGCAATGACTCCCGACTGCCAATTCAGGCCGGCGGGACGTAGCCGTCAGGCATATCAGAGCCGCCGCCAAAGAAAAATTTCTCCATTTCTTCTTCCAGAAATTTTCGTGCTTTGGGATCGACCGGAGTGAGACGATATTCATTGATCAGCATGGTCTGGTGCCCCATCCAGGATTGCCAGGCTTCTTTGGATACATTTTGATAGATGCGCTTACCCAGATCCCCGGGGTAGGTGGGGCGGTCAAGACCTTCCGCCTCGGTCCCGAGTTTGACGCAGTTGACCAGTCGAGCCATTGTTTTATCCAGAGCAAGTGTTTTAGTAACGCTATGATACCAAATTCAGCGCAGAAGGTTTTGATGACCAGGGTGCTATCGGTGTCACCTTACAATCCAGGGCGCTTATAATCCCAGCTTAAGCGATCCTGTCAAATGATCCAGTAAAGTACTGACGGGCGCTGCAAACCCTCCCAGCTCATCCCCGGGGTGATGCCACACCTGATCTTTTTCATGCACCTGCATAATCGCGGTTTTTTTTAGCCGAATGTACACCGGCGTAATTTGCAGATGGAAGTGCGTAAAGGTATGCCTGATGGGGGACCATTGTTCCACCTTGCCGGATGGGTTGCCGATTCGCTTTGCACTGGCCGTGGCTTGTGCCGTGGTCTTGAACTCGGGAAAACCCCATAGCCCTCCCCAGATGCCACTGGGTGGGCGACGCTGCATCAGTACAGTCCCGTCGGGGGATTGCAGAATCAGCATCACAGTTTCACGTTGAGGCTTGTCCTTTTTGGGTTTTTTATGGGGCCAGGCAATCGGGTTGCCAGTGGCCGCAGCACCGCAGGTTTTTTGAACCGGGCAGCGATTGCAAGACGGTGATGATCGGGTGCATAAGGTGGCTCCCAGATCCATCATCGCCTGATTATATTCACCGGTACGCTTGTCGGGTGTCAGTGAATCGGTCAATTGCCACAATTGTTTTTCTACACTGGACTGTCCATACCAACCATCAATGGTGAAATGACGGCAGAGCACGCGCTTCACATTGCCATCGAGGATCGATGTTGATTGTCCGCAGGCCAGACTTAAGATAGCACCGGCAGTAGAGCGACCAATACCTGGCAGGGCGACCAGGCCGTCAACGGTTTCCGGAAAGTCCCCACCAAGCTGTGAAACAACCACCTGAGCCGTCTTATGCAGGTTACGACCGCGCGCGTAGTACCCCAAACCCGACCAGTGTTGCAACACCTGATCTTGCGAGGCTGCAGCCAGTGTTTCAATCGTTGGGAAGCGCCCCATGAATTTCTCAAAGTACGGGATGACAGTGGCGACCTGCGTTTGCTGCAACATAATTTCCGATACCCAAACCCGATACGATGTAGGGTTCTGCTGCCAGGGCAAATGGGTTCGACCATGTCGCTCAAACCACGTTAATACAGATTTCGAAAACTGCCGTGCTTTCGCTTTGGCGGGGAGTGGTTGCTGGCTGGCAGGCGTGACGGTTTTTTTCATTGCATTGCTGAAAACGCTTGGCGTTGTTTTATTCGCCTAACAGGTTGGATAAACCTTTATTGAGGTTTTTTTCCAGCTTGTTTTTAAGCTCGACCTGTTCCTCCTGAAACTTATTTTCAAGCTCTTGTTTTTTCTGCTCTACCTTTTCTTTTATTATCTTTTGCTGCTGTTTTATTTTAGCTTCAGCCTCTATACGCTCTTGTTCTACCCTGGCGTTTACGGCTTCCTCTTCCTGCTTTAGCCTGGCAGACGCCGCTTCTTTTTGTTCACTCAGTAATTTATCTTTACCAGCGCGAAGCTGTTCCACCAGGTCTGCTTTTAAACCGTTAACCACCATACCGGTAAAATCTACCGACAAATCTGTAAACGAACCGCGAATGGGTACCGGCAGTTTTAAACCATTTAATTCAGAAAGTTCTTTGCCGCCCTGCCCCTCGCTAGTTGCACTAATTAATACCTGCAACAAATAATCAATAGTATTTTCCGCCAGATTAACTCCACCGCTTCCGGACAAACGCATCAGCGGTGATTTGAAAGACAGATCATCGCTCTGCAATACTCCACTGGCGATTTCAGCAGAGATACTGAGTTCTGTAAAATCAGTTTTTACTTCAGATTCTACTGCGGGTAATTGTGCATCGCTGAGCATCGCTTGTGCTCGGCGAACTTCGCGTCCGATATTCACACCGTTCAGAGCGCCATCGGTGAAGCGCGCTGTAATAGCGCCGTTTGATCTGGCCAGTAAACCATTTAGTGTTTCACCGCGAGACAGCAAATCAATACTGACGATGCCAGTCCCACTGAGTGGCGAGGTATCTTTCAGGTAGTCTGCAAGCAGCGGTTCTGCCTGTACGCGATTCAAATTTGTTGACACAGTCAGCAGGGGCTCTGTAGAAGTGACATCCAGACTCAGTGTTGAAAAAAGATCTCCCTCATACAGTGCTGCACGCGCTTCTTTTATTTCGAGCTTGCCGTCCTGACTTAGTACTGGCAATACAATACCTTCAACCGTTATACCCGCGACAGTCAGTTGTTGCAGCGTCAGCTCTCCATCTATCACAAGCTGGCTTAGTAGTTCTTTGGGGACTAAAACCGGCTCAGTGGCATCAGGCGGTGGCAATTTAGCAGCCTCACCATTGAGTTCAGTGGCGGGCAGGTAGCGATCAATATTGATACTGCCTCCCTGCAATGCAAACTTTACCGGTGGAATGGGGGCATTGATGTCATTAAATTCAATATTACCCTCCAGGGAAAAGTCATCAAGAGTCATGTTCAGATCATTTAACGATAACAACTGTCCGGACTGGCGTACTGCAGTTTTTATTTGCGCACTTTGCAATACCAACGGATCTGACGCTTCAAGCCCAATGGATTCTGCCCAGCGTGCGGGACTAAAGTTATTGCTGATTAAGGTGCCACTGATCACCGGTGACTTAGCTAGATTAGTAACCTGGAAATCACCGCTAAGCTCTACACCACCGGCACCAAATAGCAGTTCATTAATTAAAAGCTGGTCTTCTGACTGCTGAAAACGCACACTGAATTCAGCATCTGCCATCAACTGCGGATCAAACGTTTCCGGTAACACTACCCCTAACTGGTCAAACAGCGATGTGATATCAAATGGCATGCTTTGCAATTCACCAAACAAACCCGGAGATTCCATCAGGCTGGTGCCATGTACTTCACCACTGACAGGCACACCGGCGATATCACCAGTGAAATCAGTGAGATCAAAAGTTTGCGCGTTAAGATCAGTTTTCAGGTTAGCGCCAATAGTGGCTTGTAGCTGCTCTATCGGTAATGCATCACCCGTCGAACTACTGGTCACCTTAAGATCGTTCAGCGAATAAATATTATCCGTCAGATTCAGGTTGAACTCACCGGAGGCTGTAATATCAGACGCTATCCCAACACTATAACTGGCAACACTGAAATCTGTTTCAAAATGAAACGGCTGCGATAACCGAATGGCACCAGTAGATAAATTAAAAGCACTGAGTGTGGCATCGTTACCCGCTTTTAGGTCGGAATAACGAACTTGTGCGTCTGTGACTACCAGGCCGCCTACTGACAGAGCAGCGACAACCGGTGCACCAGCTTCAACTTCCTGCACGATGTCGTCGGCGCCATTGCTGGTTTCAACCACGGCGGTGTTCGACATCAGATCTTCCCAGTTGGTTAGGCCATCCTGATTCTTTTGCAGGTTTAGCTCGAGCCCGTGCAGCTCAACCAGGTTGACATTCAGGTTACCGCCAATCAGTGGTAGTAGTTCAACTTTCACATCACTGGATACTACTTTGGCAAATACTTCTTCAGGGAAATCGCTGGCGTTTGCCAGTGTGACATCCTGCAGTGACAAACCTACCCACGGAAAAAAGCTAGCGCTAATCTCACCGTTTATTTGCAATTCGCGACCCGTCTTATCCAACATAACCTGCTGGATTTTGTCTTTATGCAAATTAAGATCAAGACTATTTATTAGCACGGCGCCGACAACACCGACAATAATCACTATTGCCGCCAGTCCTATAAGCAACCGCTTGATCAATTTATTCAACTAGTGTGAAATCCTGGCTACGCCACTGACGTGACCTGGTTAATGAGGAACACAGTGTTGGGCTATCAAAGCGCTATATTGTGCAACAGCCGGCGCCGGGTTGGTACCGTTATCTGCCCTTTGATGGTTGATTGTCTTTGAAAAATCCGCCGCCTTAAACATCCGCTTTCCAGTGACCTGACTTACCACCGACTTTCTCCAATAGTCTGACACCGTCGATCTGCATTCCTCGGTCAACAGCTTTGCACATATCATAAATTGTCAGTAGCGCTACCTGCACCGCGGCAAGTGCTTCCATTTCCACCCCGGTCTGCGACAGAGTCTCAGTGCGGGCTTCGCAAGTCACTGAGTTCGCATCGGTATTTATTGAAAAATCAACCTCTGCGTGAGTCAGTCCGATCGGGTGACAAAGTGGTACCAGATCACTGGTTTTTTTACATGCCATGATCCCAGCGATTCGCGCAATTCCCAATACATCTCCCTTGCGGTGGTCACCCTGAACTATCATCGCTAATGTATCGGCCTGCATAGTGATTACTCCACAGGCGACCGCCACCCGATGAGTCACCTCTTTCGCCCCTACATCGACCATATGGGCATCGCCTTGCTGATTAAAGTGCGTCAGTTCTGACATGGGCATATTCACTATTTATTTAAATTTGAATGATAAGCAGCACGGCAATGATTGCACCTGCCGTCGCAGCAGTCATAATGGGCGCATGACCATTACCGTTAAATTCTTCGCCAGTATGCGCGAATATCTTGATCAAAGTGAAGTCGAAATCGACATTGGCGCCACAGACACTGTAGCAACAGTCTGGCAAATGGCTGCCGGCGACAAGCCCATGCCAGATGACACTGTGTGCGCGGTGAACCACAATCAGGCAAAGCCCGAATCACCGGTCAATGACGGTGATGAAGTTGCGTTTTTCCCACCGGTGACCGGAGGCTGATATGGCAGTCCAAATTATAGACGGGCCATTTGATCCGTGGCAGGCCCTGCAGAAACATCAGCAAGCCAGGCTAACATCGGGAGAGTTCGGCGCAACCGCAACTTTCGTCGGCACGATGCGCGATTTCAACGAAGGTGACGACGTACAGTCCATGACTCTGGAACACTACCCGGGCATGACAGAAACCCAGCTACAACTTATTCTCGATGACGCAGATAATCAATGGCCGTTGCAGGAAAGCCTGATTATTCATCGAGTGGGCGATATTCATCCGGGTAACCCTATTGTCCTGGTAGCCTGTTGGTCAGCGCACCGCGCCGCTGCCTTCGATGCGTGTCGTTTTTTAATGGAAGCGCTGAAGTCCCGCGCACCTTTTTGGAAAAAAGAAACACTCAGTAATCAAAGCCATCGCTGGGTAAAGAAAAACACCGACGGCTACTCCCACCAGGCTGAATAGTTTATTTAGGGTTGGAGGTCGCAGGTCAAAAGCCAAAAAGGCTCATCCCGTCGCGCGAAAGACCGAGACTGCCATCTGAAGCATCCTGCTCGGTAAAAAAAACTACTGCACCAGCAGTGTCTGTGCGAAGTTACCGCGCTGAATTCTAAGTTCGGTGGCATTGGCTCTGAGCGCCACAGCTTTGGCCAATTCATCAATGGTTTCCACGGCTGTTCGATTAGCGACCAGCACAATGTCTCCCTCTTCAAAGCCGTAGCGATCCATTTGGCTTCCCACGCCGACACGACTTACCCTGACGAATCTTTTACCACGTCGAGAGACCGCGTTTTCAAATACTGCACCCGACAGATGTGCTGCCATCTCCTGACCACGAATCGAGGCATCTTCAGATTCACCGACCTGGATGTCCGTCTGGTAGAGCTCTTTATCTCGGAAAAACTGCACGGCAACCTCTTCACCGACCTGTAGCAAGCCAATGACATTTTTAATATCGCTCACACTTTGAACCGACCGAGAGCCAATTTTAGTCAGCACATCACCACGCAGTAAACCAGCCCTGTCTGCTGACGAACCGGGCTCTACACCAGAGACCACCACCCCGCGTTTCACACCAAAAGCCTGCTGCAGTTCTTCGTCAAGTTCCTGCACCGAGATTCCCAGCTTGCCACGGCGCACCTCCCCTTCGTTGACCAACTGTTCCATCAGTCCTTTGGCCATATTTGAAGGAATAGCGAAACCTATTCCGACATTGCCACCAGAGGGCCCAACAATAGCGGTGTTAATCCCCACCAACTCACCGCGTAAGTTGACAAGAGCACCACCAGAGTTCCCGGGATTTATTGAGGCATCGGTCTGAATAAAGTCTTCAATTTCCTCGATGCCAAGGCCACTTCTGCCGAGCGCCGAGACAATCCCCGAGGTCACCGTTTGCCCAAGCCCGAAGGGGTTGCCAATGGCCACCACAAAATCACCGACACGCAAGCGATCAGAATCAGCCCACTGGGCCTGGGCAAGATTCGACGCCTGAATACTTATAACGGCAATATCGGCCTCGGGGTCCTGCCCGACGATTTCAGCTTCAAACTCCCGGCCATCAGTGAGCGTGACCAATACTTCACGAGCGTTATCAATCACATGATGATTGGTGATGACCAGTCCCTGAGCCGCGTCAACAATGACACCCGACCCCAGACTCTGCGTGGCCCGCCTTTGCGAACGCTGAGGGACATTAAAAAATTGCCGGAAAAACGGATCATCAAGCAGTGGATTGTTACTGACCTGCACAGACCCGCGAGTAGCAATATTCACCACCGAGGGGGTGGTTCTTTCAAGCATCGGGGCCAGACTGGGCAACGGCTCACCGTCAACTACTCCTGGCAATCCGGCGGTTACTCCAACACCGGAAAGGAACAGTAGTAATAAAGCCCAGAATAAATGCAGTTTTTGCGCGAGTGGATTTACGCTGAGATGTGACAATCGCATTCTATATCTACAGGTTTAAAGCCGGGAAGCCGGCGGGGTTTTCCCTTGCCGGAACGCCAAATGTGGCAGGCTAACATTTATCTAGAAGACCAGAATAATAATACAGCCGGCTTACTATTCAAACGAGGGTTAAAATTACTCTTCAAATAATCGAAAAGTGCCCTCGCCTTGGCACATGCTAACTCCACAGAATTTACTGCACTGAATCCTCGACGCCGGCTGATCCGTCGGAGGTCTCCCGGGTTTGTGAAAGATATTGGGCCAGGGTTTCTATTTCAGAGGTCGTCAGCCGCAGTCCTTTCTTCGAGCGACGCCACACAATATCGTCGGTGGTTTGCGCCCATTCCCTGCTGACCAGATAGTCTACTTCAACCTGATATAAGCCACCGCCGAAGGCAATCCCTAAATCTTCCATGCTCGTGCAATTTTTCAACAAGGTAGATATTCGTGTCCCGTAATTGCGGGCGTAATCATAATGTATGGCGGTATCAAGCCAGGGAAATTGCGTGCTGCTTTCACTCAGGAAGGCATCAAAATCAGCATTAGGTATATCACCACCGGGCAACGGTGCGTTTTTTGTCCAATCTTTACCCGAAACAGATAAATGGGCTGCCAGCATGTTCATCGCATCATCCGCCAGCTTGCGATATGTGGTGATTTTGCCACCATAGACAGACAACACGGGGGCATCTTTGCGAACGTCCAGGTCCAGCTTGTAGTCACGAGTGACTTTAGAAGCATTGGCAGAAGCATCATCGTACAAGGGCCTCACTCCAGAGTAAGTCCATACAATTTCATTGGCATCAATGGGTTTTTCAAAATACTCGCTGGCAGCCTCACAAATATATTTTATTTCGGCTTCTTCAATCTCTACCGTGCCAGGCTCATCACTGACTTCCATATCAGTGGTGCCAAGTAAGGTAAAGTCCTGTTCATAGGGAACCGCAAAAATAATACGATTATCAGCGTTTTGAAAAATATAGGTGTAAGGGTGATCAAATATTTTGGGCACTACTATGTGGCTGCCTTTCACCAAACGGGTTGCATAGCGGGAGTCATGTTCTTCATCCAGGTCAAGGGTTTTTTCTACCCACGGGCCAGAGGCATTAACAATGGTTCTGGCAGAAACTGATGTTTTCTCCTGAGTATTATTATCACGCAGACGAACAGTCCATGAACCATCATTTCGGACCAGGTCAGTGACTTCAGTGCGCAAACGCACCTGACAACCACGCTCAGCAGCATCCATCGCATTCAGTAGCACAAGACGGGCATCCTGCACCCAGCAATCCGAGTATTCAAACGCGTGTGTAAACTCTTTTTTTAGTACTTCACCCGTGATGTGAGTTTCTAAATTCACCGAGTGCGATTTGGGCAATAGTTTTCGACCACCGATATGATCATATAAAAACAAACCCAGCCTGATCAACCATCTGGGTCTGAGCGAACGGTGATGCGGAAGAATAAATCTGAGTGGCCAAATTATATGAGGCGCTGCCTTCAGCAATACTTCACGCTCCTGCAGGGCATGGCGTACCAGCATAAAATCATAGTGCTCAAGATAGCGGAGCCCACCATGAATTAACTTGGTGCTGGCTGATGATGTGTGCTGAGCTAAATCGTCTTTTTCACATAACAATACCGATAACCCACGACCGACAGCGTCTCGCGCAATACCAGCACCATTGATTCCGCCACCAATGACAACGATATCGTAATCGCACTCATTGCTCGTTGTTAAATCAGCCATTTTGTTATCTTTATAAAAACCATGGTTACCACTAGAGGATACTCCCGTTTTTACGGGCAACCAAACCGGCCGCCCGTAAAAATATTACTTCATCGAACCCAAGCAAGGTCCGAGCCTTCGGGGGTGGATATTACTGAGCCCATTGTTTGATCAGTTCATCATAGGCAATTGTTTCACCCTGGGGCTTTTCATTGTCGAGTTTCGCCTTCGCGCCGCCCTTACCCAGCCACTCGGCTGCATCTTTTGGCTCGTTCAGACGAGGACCACAACCACCGTAGACATTCGCACCTTCATCAGCCGACTGCATACGAGCCATGACCAGATCCATTTCCTCAGCAAGTCGATCCATAGCCTGTTGTGGCGTAAAGGCACCAGAGTTCACATCACCAATTTGCTGCCACCAGATTTGCGCAAGCTTTGGATAGTCCGGCACATTGATACCAGTGGGTGACCAGCGAACCCGGTCAGGAGACCGATAGAACTCAACCAGACCACCCAGCTTGGCGGCGCGCTCTGTGAATGATTCGTGTCTCACCGAAGAGTCGCGAATAAACGTGAGGCCTACATGGCTCTTTTTTACATCAACAGTCTTGGATACTGCAAACTGTGCGTAGAGCCAGGCGGCTTTGGCACGATCAGTTGGTGTGGAGTTAAGAATGGTCCAGGACCCTACATCCTGATACCCGACTTTCTGACCTTCCTCCCAGTAAGGACCATGTGGCGAAGGTGCCATCCGCCACAACGGATTGCCTTCATCGTCAACAGTATTATTACCTTCAGATTTCGGGGCCACCATAGACGCTGTAAACGCCGTGTACCAGAAAATTTGCTGTGCCACATTCCCCTGACTCAGTGCAGGTAATGACTGATAAAAATCATAGCTCGCGGCCCCCGGAGGCGCATAACTTCGAAGCCATTCATCCCATTTGCGAATTGCATAAACCGCCGCCGGGCCGTTAGCACCACCGCCACGCGACACAGAAGCACCAGCCGGATTACAAGACCCTGCTTCCATGCGGATACCCCATTCATCTATCGGGATACCGTTAGGTTCACCCGGACTGCCTGCACCGGCCATTGATAGCCACGCATCAGTCATACGCCAGCCAAGATCCGGGGCACGCTTACCGTAATCCATATGGCCATAGATATCGACGCCATCTATGTTTTTCACATCGGTAGAAAAAAACTCGGCAATATCTTCGTAGGCGGACCAGTTAACCGGTACACCCAGGTCATAACCATACTTTTCTTTAAAAGCGGACTTCAAGTCATCTCGATCAAACCAGTCTTTGCGAAACCAGTACAGATTGGCGAATTGTTGATCGGGTAGCTGGTAGAGATCACCGTCCGGCCCGGTAGTGAACTGAGTGCCCATGAAATCTTCAAGATCAAGCGTAGGCAAAGTCACATCTTTACCTTCGCCCGCCATCCAGTCAGTTAGATTAACCGCCAGTTGAAGTCGAGAATGCGTGCCGATCAGATCGGAGTCATTCACGTAGGCATCGTATAAATTGCGCCCGGTCTGCATTTGCGTTTGTACCGCCTGCACCACCTCGCCCTCACCGAGTATCTGATGGTTAACCTTGATGCCGGTTATTTCCTCAAACGCTTTGGTCAGAGTTTTCGATTCATAATCGTGCGTTGGAATACCTTCCGACAACACATTGACCTCCATTCCCTTAAAAGGCTCAGAAGCTTTTATAAACCACTCCATCTCTGCCATTTGCTCATCTTTACTGATGGCCGATGGTTGAAACTCGTCATTTACCCATTTTTCAGCCGCGGCCATATCTGCAAGCACTTGCCCCCCGGAGGCAGTGAAAGCAGCCGACACAAAAACGGCTATTAATTGTCGTTTCATATTGATGTTCCTCTCCAATTATGTCGCTTGTATTACTGGTCA
Organism: uncultured Granulosicoccaceae bacterium; assembly: GCA_964574535.1. Taxonomy (GTDB): domain Bacteria; phylum Pseudomonadota; class Gammaproteobacteria; order Granulosicoccales; family Granulosicoccaceae. Next base: position 29,045 of record CAZNOB010000008.1, read on the forward strand.
ATAACACCACAGCCAAGCAAATGCGATGTTAAAAATCCGTTGTGCTGTATTGCACAACTTTCTCTACACCCACCTGAAAACAGCCAGTGCAAAAAATGCCGCCACCACTGACCCCCACCACAAAGGAAGGTTGGTCAGTCCAAGCCAGGCCACGTGAATATATGCGCTGCCGAGCAATGAAATAAACAAACGATCACCGCGCGTGGTATCAAGACCTAAAATTCCAGAGCGAGGATCACCACCTGGCTTTAACAGCTCCCAGATAAACATAGTCACCAGGCACACGCCAATAAAAACGAAGAACGCACCGGTGTGCCAGGTCCACGCCATCCATGCCAGAGGTTTCATGACACCACCTGAATGGTGACAGGACCAAACGCATAGCACCTGGAACGATGAATATTATCTTTCACTATACCCGCCCCAGCGCGAAACCCTTCGCGATATGTTTACGCACAAACCAGATAACAATGACCCCGGGTATTAATGTCAGCGCGCCGGCCGCTGCCAGCAAGCCCAGTTCATATCCTGCCGTCGAAGCGGTGCGAGTCATAACTGCCACAATCGGCTTTGCAGCAACTGATGTCAGATTTTTAGCAAGCAGCATCTCTACCCAGCTAAACATAAAACAGAAGAAGGCGGTTACACCAATACCAGCAGCAATCAAAGGCATGAAAATCTTGACAAAAAAGTGAGGGAACGAATAACCGTCTACATATGCTGTCTCGTCTACCTCTCTGGGTACGCCCGACATAAATCCTTCAAGAATCCAAACCGCCAGCGGCACATTAAAAAGGCAATGCGCCAGCGCTACTGCCAACGGTGTATCGAATAAATTCATCGCGGAATACAATTCAACAAACGGCAATACAAATATGGCAGGTGGCGCCATTCGATTTGACAGCAGCCAAAAGAAAAGGTGCTTATCACCCATAAATCGATATCGCGAGAAAGCATAGGCCGCTGGTAAGGCTAATGAAACAGAGATAACCGTATTCATAAGCACGTATGTCAGTGAATTGATATAACCGCTGTACCACGTAGAATCAGTGAAAATAGTTTTATAACTGGCAAGCGTAAACTCCTGGGGATACCAGCTAAAGCCTCCAAGAATTTCATTGGTAGTTTTAAAACTCATATTCAGCAACCAGTAAATTGGCAGCATTAGAAAGAGAATATAAATAAAAACCACCAGAATCTTGGTTCCCCTCATGACTCCTCTCCTCTCATCATGGCGGTGTAGAAGACCCAGCAAACAAGCAATGTCATTAAGAAATACAGAATACTCATCGCGGCGGCAATTCCCAAATTAAATTCACCAATCGCGGCTTTAACCAAATCAATGGAGAGGAAAGTTGTTGAATTACCTGGCCCGCCACCGGTGAGAACAAACGGTTCGGTATATACCATGAACGAATCCATAAAACGCAGCAACAAAGCGATAATCAATACCCGCTTCATTTTGGGCAACTGAATAAACCGGAAAACCGCAAACGAGCTTGCACCATCTATTTTTGCCGCTTGATAGTAAGCATCAGGAATTGAAGACAATCCTGCGTAAGCCAGCAGTACAACTAAAGAAGTCCAGTGCCAGACATCCATCAATATCAGGGTAAACCATGCGGCCAGCGGTTGTTGCGTGTAGTTGTAGTCAAAGCCGAGCCAGTTTAATCCGTAACCCAGCAGACCGATATCTGGCAGTGCAAAAATATTCCACATCGCACCAACCACATTCCACGGAATCAACAGCGGCAATGCCATCAGTACAAGACACACTGAAACCCATGGCCCTTTACGCGGCATCGCAAGGGCCACCAATACGCCAAGGGGGATTTCTATAAGCAGAATTATTCCGGTATACAAGAACTGTCGACCTAATGCGCCGTGAAAACGCGGTGACGACAACACTTCCCGGTACCACTTGGTACCCTCAAAGAAAAACACCCCGGGACTAAATGTGTCCTGAACTGAGTAATTTACCACCGTCATCAGCGGAATGATGGCATTTAGCGCTACGATCGCCAGTACCGGTAGTACTAATAACCAGGCTTTCTGATTTACTGCTTTAGTAACCATGGGATCGCCTGCCTGTCACGATCACATTCGACTCAAGTCGATGATCATCAGCGTAGATACTACATTTATCAGCATTAAAAACCAGCCGGTGATCGCTGGCCGCCAGTAACACTCCTTCAGGCACAATCACATTCACCGGATAATCTGCTAAACGAACCTTGGCAATGCGGTGGCGGCCAACATCATCAACGGTTTCCAGGATGACTGGCACACCCGCCTCTCCAGCTTCAGAGAAGCGTATAAATTCCGGCCTGATGCCCAACTCATGGCGAGCGCCCGGTACCGGCATGTAATCTTCACAGAGCCCTATTCGATGCCCGGCAACAACGGCAGTGTTACCCTGCACATCACAAGGCAGGATATTCATTCCGGGTGAACCAATAAAATACCCGACAAAGGTGTGGTCAGGTCGCTCGAATAATTCTTCCGGAGTACCAATCTGTACCACTTCGCCTTCGTACATCACCACCACTTTATCTGCGAAGGTCAACGCTTCGGTTTGATCATGAGTGACATAGATCATGGTGTGTTCAAAGCGCTGATGCAGCTCTTTCAATTTGGTACGTAACTGCCACTTCATATGTGGGTCAATTACTGTAAGCGGTTCATCAAACAGGATTGCATTAACATCGTACCGAACCAGACCACGACCCAAAGAGATCTTTTGTTTTTCATCAGCAGTTAAACCCTGAGCACGACGATCGGCTTTTGATGTCAGCTCCAGCGTCTCGAGCATATCTGCCACCCGCTTCTTTACTTCAAGCCGATCCACACCCCGGTTAACCAAAGGGAACTCCAGGTTTTGCGACACCGTCATGGTGTCGTAGATCACCGGAAACTGAAACACCTGGGCGATGTTACGTTCTTCGGGGGTTCGTTCAGTAACATCTTGTTGATCAAAAAATATACGTCCCTTCGATGGGGTCAGTAGTCCGGATATAATATTTAGCAGCGTTGTTTTACCGCAGCCGGACGGACCCAGTAACGCATAAGCACCCCCATCATCCCACAGGTAGTCCATCGATTTGAGTGCAAAGTCTTGTTCGGTTTTTGGATTCGAGTAATACGAATGCGCCAGTTGATCTAGTCGTATTTGTGCCATAAGCCTATGCCCGAACTCGCGATAAATCAGGCGATCTGGCGAGCCTGCCCTGTTGGTCAAAGAGATAGAGCGTCTCAGGATTCAGATATACATTGATCGCCTCACCGGGCTTTACTCGATGCACACCATGCGTCAGCACCACCCATCGATTATTGGCAATTTTCACATGAATAAAAGTTTCCGAACCTGTTATTTCACTGGTCCCTACGACTGCGGCCAAGGCAACAGGATGCTGACCTGACTGCACCAATGACAAATGGTGTGGCCTCACCGCAGCAGTGTATTCACCCTCGGTCAGTGAAACTGACGAATCACTGATTTTGCCAAAGGAACCTCCGGAAAAAACCAGCTCATTGGCAGCTACAGAAACATTGACCAGATTAAACGGCGGATCAGAAAAAGTTTGCGCCGTTAAAAGATCAGCGGGTTGGTGATAGACACTGATTGTGTCCCCAAACTGCGTTAACCGTCCTTCAGACAGCGTAGCCGTTTTGCCACCCAGTAACAGTGCTTCCTGCGGTTCTGTGGTGGCATAAACGAATATTGCACCAGTCTCTGCAAAAATACGTGGAAGTTCTATTCGCAATTCTTCACGCAACTTATAATCAAGATTGGCCAGAGGTTCATCCAGCAACACAAGCTCTGCCTGCTTGACCAGTGCACGTGCAATCGCAGTTCGTTGCTGCTGGCCTCCAGACAAATGCAGCGGGGTACGCTCAAGATAAGGCTCGAGCTTCAACAGACTGGCCGCTTCTCTTACTTTTCGATCCAGCTCGGTTTTATTTATCCTGGCCAACCGCATTGGTGATGCGATATTTTCATAAACGGTGAGACCCGGATAGTTTATAAACTGCTGGTAAACCATTGCGACGTTACGTTTGCGCACAGACACACCGGCCACGCTCTTACCGTCGAGGGTAATATCACCACTGGTGGGTTTGTCCAGCCCTGCCATTAACCGCATCAGGGTAGTTTTACCTGACAGCGTAGGACCCAGCAGCACATTCAAAGAACCACGTTCAAGTGAAAGCGACAAATCACTAATGTGGTTCTCACGCCCTGCTTTCTTAAACACATTGTGAAACTCAAGCATGCGAGCGCTGCACTACGCCGAAGATCGACACTCGTCGACGCGCGCGCGCCAATGTAAAACGGAGCTGCATCATTGCAACCTACCGTCAATGGAGTTCAACATGTTCCTCCCCAATCCAAATCAAATTTCCGTTTCAACCCTAATAATAAGAAAAACGAAAGTCAATGGAAAAAAACAGGCGAAAGAGGTCGTCGTCAAACATCAGTTTCGATTGTTCGAATATCGAAACTCTCTAACAGCTTTTTAAATTCCTTCCCGGGGCAGCGATCAGTGACGAACGAATTGATTTGGGAGATATGACCGATTCGCACGGGCGCTGATCGATCGTGCTTGGTGGAATCCGCTGCCAGTATCACGTGACGGGCGTTCGCAATGATAGCCTGAGATACTTTTACCTCACGATAATCAAAATCCAGCAACGCGCCATCAGTATCAAGCGCCGAAGAACCAATTACAGCGAAGTCCACTTTAAACTGGTTTATAAAGTCAACCGCAGCCTCTCCAACGATTCCACCATCACTCGATCTGACTTCCCCTGACGCTATGATTACCTGCTGATTGCTGTAAGGCCGCATTAACGAGGCGACGTTTATATTGTTGGTGATCACCATTAAACGGTCATGGTGCAGAAGCGCTTGTGCTACCGCCTCTGTTGTGGTTCCAATGTTGACAAAAAGCGAAGCATTGTCAGGGATTAATCGTGCAACCGCCCTGCCGATCGCCTGTTTATGATTGCTTGCCAGCATCCGACGCGCCTCATAGCTCATATTTTCAACACTGGAAGCCAGGCGCGCCCCGCCATGAGTTCGCGAGAGCAATCGCTCTTCACACAATTTGTTCAGATCCTTACGGATCGATTGTGGGGTCACACCAAATCGCTGAACCAAATCATCTACGGTAACCAGGCCGGTTTCACGCACTATGTCCAGAATTTGTTGCTGTCGATTGGTGCTCAATACGAATATCCACGGTTTCGCTTTAATCTATTTTCACATAAACGAAACTAGAAACGAAATATTCGGTTTAGTCAAAATTTCCCCGACCCGTGTTGATGGAGGCTAGTGACACCACACAGAGCCTGGAATTCATCGGCACGCTGCGCCCGCGATAGATGTTACCAACACAAATTTCCGGTTAAACTCAGCGCTGTTACGACCACCGATTCACCACTGACTTCTGCGGGAAATTACCTATGGCCAAACAGTTGATACTCAGCATAGACCAGGGAACAACCAGTTCGCGTGCGATTTTGTTTGCCAAAGATGGATCGTCAGTATTTACCGCTCAGCGAGAATTCACACAGCATTTTCCCAAATCCGGCTGGGTAGAGCACGACCCCGAGGAAATTTGGCAAACCACGCTTGAGGTGTGTCGTGAGACGGTAGCCGAAGCTGAAAAACTGGGCGCCACGATAGCCGCTGCTGGAATCACCAATCAACGTGAGACCACGGTGGTATGGAATAAAAACACCGGTAAAGCGGTTTACAACGCCATCGTCTGGCAGGACCGTCGCACCTCCGAGTATTGTACCGAGCTCAAAGCCGCCGGCTATGAAGCAACATTCACCGCAAAAACCGGACTGTTACTCGACCCGTATTTCTCTGCTACAAAAATACGCTGGATTCTTGATAACATCGATAACGCCCGGGAAGACGCAGACAAAGGAGAACTCCTGTTCGGCACCATCGATAGCTTTCTCCTGTGGCGATTCACTAACGGACATAAACACACCACTGATGCGACCAACGCTTCTCGCACACTGGCATATAACATTCACTCTCGCGAGTGGGATGATGAACTGCTCACCATACTCAATATCCCTAAAAGCATGCTGCCAACTGTGCAGGATAGCAGCAGCCTGTTTGGCGTCATCGATCCGCAACACTTTGGCGATAATTTGCAAGTATGTGGTGTCGCCGGTGATCAACAGGCTGCCACCTTTGGCCAGGTATGCCTTGAACCCGGCACCATAAAAAGCACTTATGGCACGGGTTGTTTCGTTTTATTAAACACCGGTACGGAAGCACTAACGTCAAGCAATAAACTATTGACCACAATTGCTTATCAATTAAACGATCAACCGACCTATGCCATCGAAGGATCAATATTTGTCGCCGGAGCCGCAGTGCAATGGCTACGCGATGGCCTGGGTATCATTAAATCTGCCGAAGAAACCGAAGCGATGGCAAACGACCTTGATTCAAATCAAGGTGTATATCTGGTGCCTGCATTTACCGGCCTGGGCGCTCCATACTGGAACCCGGATGCGCGCGGTGCATTGTTTGGTTTAACTCGCGACACAGGTGTTGAACAGCTGGTACGCGCCACACTTGAATCGGTTGCTTTTCAGACCTACGACTTATTTAAAGCAATGTCAGACGACGGCGTCACACCTACCAGAGTTCGGGTAGATGGCGGTATGGTGCAGAACAACTGGTTGTGCCAGTTCCTCGCCAATATTTTAAATATACCAGTACAACGGCCCGTGCAAACCGAAACCACCGCACTCGGTGCGGCCTACCTCGCCGGACTTCACTGCGGTGTTTATAGCAGTCCTGAAGACCTTGCCGCCAACTGGCAGCTTGATCGGGAATTCACACCAGACATTGACGCGCAAACAAGGGATGAATTGCTGGCTGCCTGGAAAAAAGCCGTGGAAGGTTTACAGCAGCAATCGACTAACGCGTAACCTGCAATTAATTTCGCCACACCAACACACAGTTATTGGCCGGTAAATTTAATTGCTCATGAAAATCCAACCCCGCCTCAAATGCCAGTCCGTCCAGCTCTGCCTTGTCGCGAATACCCATGGATGTTGACTGCTGTTTCAACATAGCATCAAAGTTCTCATTGCCGTCTGAGGTATGTTTGCCGGCAAAGCTAAATGGTCCATACAAGGCGAAGTAACCGTTCGGCTTTAAAAGCGAACTCAACAGATTAAACATACTCGCCACCTCTGTCAGGCTCATGATATGTGCCGTATTGGCTGAATAGGCCAGACTGTACTGCTCTTTTATAGAACACTCGACAGCTACATCGAGCACCATGGGTGCAGCAATATTGCCGAGCCCTGATTCTGCAATTCGCTGTGTCATCGGTGCGATATGCTCTGACCGATCAGTGGGCTGCCACTGCAAATTTGAAAACCGCTGCGAAAAATAAACCGCATGCTGGCCAGTTCCGCTACCGACCTCAAAAACATTGTCGGTCGCTTCAAAATAGCCGGACAGCGCATCCCCGATCGCTTGCTTATTTCTATCTGCAGAAGCAGAAAATGGTAATGCCACAGGCCACTCCGGGTTAATTGATTGTGTTCACAATGGACGACTCGCAGCGATATCTTATGGCATGGTCAAAGCGATAAACAGCGGGTTTTTATTGCGAGTGACCAAAACAGCAACAGAATCTCCACTGTCACTGGAGGTCACCAAGTCAGCAAACTGTGCCGGTGAGGTTACCGCCGTTGGCCCAAATGCAACCAGTACATCATCCTTCATAATACCAGCGCTGGCTGCTACTCCATTGACATCTGCCTCAACAACCAGCACTCCATTGTCTACGCCCGCAGCATCCCGTTGCGCATCGGTCATCGGGGCCACTGCCAGACCGAGCTCACGACTGTTAGCAGGTTCAGTTGATTCGCCCACTACAGCTCGATCTTCAGCCAACTCTTTAATAATCACCTCGAGTGTCAGCCGCTCGCGATTTCGCAGCACAATTAATTCTGCGGCCTGCCCAACCTCTGTATTGCCCACCATCGGTGGCAAATCCGCAGATAGAGAGATCAACTGAGAGTTATAAGATAAAATTACATCCCCGATCTGTAGCCCGGCTTCGGCGGCAGGACTATTCTCAGTGACCTGAGCCACCAACGCGCCAGCGGGTTTATCGAGACCAAAGGACTCGGCCAGAGCCAGATTCACGTCCTGGATGGTAACTCCCAGCCAGCCGCGACTTACGTAGCCTTTTTCACGCAACTGGCGGGTAACAGATTCCACCACGTTGGCAGGAATCGCAAACGATAGGCCCATATACCCACCCGAGCGTGAGAATATTTGCGAATTCACCCCGATAACGTTGCCGTCCAGATCAAAAAGAGGCCCACCAGAATTCCCCGGATTAACCGCAACATCCGTCTGGATAAAAGGCACATAAGTATCGTTTGGCAAACTTCGAGCAAGCGCAGATACAATCCCCTGCGTTGCTGTGTATTCAAAACCGAACGGCGAACCGATCGCCAGCACCCATTGCCCAACCTTCAGAGCGGAAGAGTCGCCAAGGGTGAGAACGGGAAAATTGGAGCCTTCTATTTTGAGCACGGCGACATCGGTTCGCTCATCTGCCCCGACCAGGGTGGCATCAAACTGCCGACGATCAGGGAAACTAACAAGTATCGATTGCGCATTCTTAACTACATGCGCATTGGTCACAATGTAACCATCCTCCGACAGCACAAAGCCGGATCCAAACCCGTCAGCTTCTCCTTCGCCTGGAGGTACGCCAGGACTCCGAGGCAGATCCTCAAAGAAGCGCTGAAAGAATTCTGGCATCCCGTCTTCATTAAAGTTTGGCAAGCTATTGTTCGGCTCTCGGGTGACTTCATTCGCAACCACAGTCACTTTAACGACGGCCCTGCCTTCTTCTGCGACCAGACGCTTAAAATCAGGCAAATCAATGGCTTTCGCCGGTACAGAATAGAGCGTACAAATCGCCATTAAACCCGGCAACAACAGCAAAAAAACACGCAAGATAACCTCCTTTACCATGGCAGAGGCCGCTGCAATATGGGATGATTGAACGATAGGTTTGGGGACTTGGAAGTTCACCGTCATTTCAGGCTCCTGAACCAGGGAATAAAGAAGGAGACGTGGAAACCGGACCATATGAGATTCCCGGATGTCCACACAGTATGAATGGCAACGATTTGGTTATCATCTTTTGGATAACCGCCGTGCCATCTAACCAGGGTTTAACCGACGTAACACAACGTCGATCACCGCTTTAGTACGAGTTTAATACATGCGCATACTATTAGTTGAAGATGATATGGAGGCTGCGGGCTACCTCGTCAAGGGACTCAACGAGATCGGGCACGCGGTAGACCACGCAGACGATGGCGAATCCGGACTAAGCTACGCGAAAACCAACGCGTACGACGCCATGGTCATTGACCGAATGATGCCCCGTAAAGACGGCATCTCAATGATCGAAGACCTTCGTCGCGGCGGCGACAACACGCCAGTACTTATTCTCAGCGCTCTTGATGACGTTGATGAAAGAGTCACCGGACTGCGCGCTGGCGGAGATGACTATCTCACCAAACCGTATTCGCTTTCCGAGCTACACGCCCGTCTGCAGGCACTTTCACGCCGTGCCCAACCGGAAAACGCCGTCACCACCCTTCGGGTTGCCGATCTTACGCTCGATCTGCTTAAGCACAAGGTCACAAGAGCCGGCGCGAACATTAATCTACAACCACGCGAATTTCGCCTGCTTGAGTATTTAATGCGTCACGCGGGTCAGGTGGTAACTCGCAGCATGCTGCTGGAAAACGTGTGGGACTATCACTTTGACCCGCAAACCAACGTTATCGACGTTCAAATCAGTCGCTTGCGCAGCAAGATTGACAAAGATTTTGAACAACCACTGCTGCACACAGTGCGCGGTGCGGGATACAAACTGGTTGAAGGCTGAGCATTCATAACGCCGGTTTTAACAGGCTGTACCCGACAAACTTGATTACCAATCGATAAGTGGCCCGTATAACGGGCCACATTAGTTTTCAGATCGATTGCATCAACCGACTAAGCAATTAAAATTAACCCACTCCAACTCAATAACTAATCCCAAAGGCAGCACATCACGTGGCCACACCCGATCACCCGGCACCTGTGCACCTTTTCCGTGACATTACCTATGTCGAGTCACTACGGCTTAAAGCCAAGCGCCAAATGATGCTAACTTCATGAATATTCGCTTATTCAGCACAACGGCGTTTCGTCTGACTATCATCTATGCCGCGCTATTCAGTCTGTTTTCAGCAGTCACCCTGGGGTTTATCTACTGGTCACTGCGTGATGAAATCGAATCACAGGTTGATGCCAGACTACGCCTTGAAACAGATTTTCTGGTCAATCTCTATAAGTCCGGCGCGCTGACAGAACTGCTGGACGCCATCCAGCAACGCAATCAGGTCGATACCTACGGACGCTTCTATTACCTGGAAAGTGAAGGCAGTGAAATTACCGACGGTGGAGAACAGGAATGGCCTTTGCGCATTAAATCGGTGCGTACCCACAGCACCAAACCGATGGGTGAAGTGGTTGACCTTCCCACCGAGAGTCCACGCAGCGTGTTACCTGTCCGAGTTGCCCAAACACAATTTTCCAACGGCTTGAAACTCACAATAGGGCATGAGATCAGCGACGAAAAAGCGCTGCTTGATTACACCTTTGCGCTGGTGGTAGGTGCCACCATCATCACACTGATATTTGCTGTGCTTGGCGGTATCTGGATGAGTATGAGCGTGCTGGGTCGAATTGCGTCAGTGAATAAAACCGCCGGTGAAATCATGAGCGGGGCATTCTCCCGAAGAATACCTGTCACTGAACGACGCGATGAGTTCGACGCAATCGCCGTAAAAATTAATCAGATGCTGACTCGCATCGAAGACTTAATGGTAAGCATGCAACAGGTCACCAACAATGTTGCGCATGATTTGCGTAGCCCGTTAACCCGCCTGCGAAACCGGCTCGAAGTCACCTTGCTTGAAGACCGCAGCGATGATGAATATCGCAACACCATTGAATCATCGATCTCTGAAGCCGACGGGATGATTCACACCTTTAACGCGATGTTAAGCATCGCAAGGCTTGAAGCGGGTCTGGATAAAACCGAATGGCAGTATGTGCCAATGGGTGAACTTGCTGCGGAGTTAGGTGAGCTATACGGCGCTGTCGCAGAAGATGCAGAGTTACAGTTTGAAGAGCGCATCCGATCTAATCCCGTATTCTATGGCAATCGTCACCTGTTGGCCCAGGCTATTACCAACTTACTGGATAACGCCATAAAGTATACTCGCGTGAACGGCCTGGTTGGTTTGTACGTGTCTGGCGACGACAACCAATTTACTATCACCATCAGAGACAATGGCCCTGGAATTCCACGCCATGAGCGCGACCGTGTACTGCAACGGTTTGTACGTCTTGAGAATGAACGAAAATCACCGGGCAACGGACTGGGCTTAAGTCTGGTACAAGCGGTGGCACGAATGCATGGCGCTGAACTCAGACTTACGGATAACCAGCCAGGACTGGTTGCAACCCTCGGGTTTCGCAGCCGCGCAATTGATCAGGCAGCGGCCTGATTGATTCTAACCCCCGTGTAAACTAATCAACTGCAAGCGACTGGCTGCCGTTCATTCTATTATGATATTACCTATATTAACCATCGTCATCAGCCTCGTGCTACTGGCGATCAGCGCCGATAAATTCGTCGAAGGCGCGAGCTCGGTTGCCTATAGTTTCGGTGTATCACCACTGCTCATCGGCTTAACCATTGTCAGCTTTGGCACGTCTGCTCCGGAAATTCTTATTGCCGTGATGTCTGCTACCAGTGGCAGCTCTGCAATTGCAGTGGGCAATGCCATTGGATCGAATATCGCCAATATCGCATTGATTCTGGGTGCAGCCAGCTTATTTATGCCGATACCTGTCGAATCAAGTGTGCTGCGCCGAGAGATCCCTTTGTTGCTCGGGGTCGCATTATTTTCTACAGCCTTACTGCTTGATCTACACCTGTCAGTGATTGATGGCGTGGCGTTAATCGTCACCTTATTTCTGTGCTTAGGCTGGTTAGTGTGGCAAAGCCAATCACAAAGCAAAGATAGTATTGCCGGTGAATATGAACACAAGCTGGAAGAACAACCAAAAACCGGCAAAGCAGCACTGATCACCATTATCGCACTTCTGGTGCTCTTGCTGAGCTCACGAACACTGGTGTGGGCTGCCGTAGAAATTGCGCGCGCGGCCAATGTCAGTGAACTGATGATCGGGCTATCCATCATTGCTGTGGGAACCAGCCTGCCAGAACTTGCTGCAACTATTGCAGCGGTGTTGCGACGTGAATTCGGCCTGGCCATCGGCAATGTGGTCGGCTCAAATATCTTTAACGCACTGGCGGTCCTGGGCGTGGTCGCATTATTAGCCCCGGGCGATGTCGATTCGATGGTACGTAACCGTGATGCAGTCATCCATATCGCTCTAACCGTCGCTTTATTTGTTTTCTGCGTAGGCTGGAAAAAGAACAACGGCAGAATTAATCGTTTCGAGGGCTTTTTGTTTTTGGCGGCTTTTATTACCTACCAGGTGTTTCTGTACCTGCAGGAAGGCGGCACCTGAGGCTCCAGACCGAGATTAAAACCCTCCTCCAATTGACAGGCGGATTAAAGCTCCATCAAATCAAACAAAACCCGCCCGCCTGCCCGAACCTTGATCACCCACAGCAGAGTTGACCCTGCCACACGGGGTGCCAGCCACAATTGCACCGGCTGATCTTTTTGCAAGTCCCGCAATAAACCATACTGATGTTGATCTACCCGTCCACCACGCAGACGTTCGGGTGTTTTTACCCAGACAATTCGCTGAGCATTAGGTTTTTTACTCTGCTCACTCATTCCCGAAAATTCACCACTCACCATGATCATCTCCGACAGAACCGGCTCACCTGTGCGCTGTTTTTTTTCACCCGCAAAGTAAAACCATAATCCGCACACCAACATAATCACTGGCAGCGCTGTCAGCACGGAATGAATCGGGTTTTTTCTGACCACCGTGGCTGGAATTTCATTCAGTGAATAAGGGTCATCGTTTACCGGCTGACCGGATCGCCTGTCCGCAGCGGACTTATGCCTGTTGTTCATTGTCTTACCTGCCGAACATCACTCAATATTCTGAATCTGCTCACGCATTTGTTCGATCAATACTTTTAAATCTACAGACAGTGATGTAGTAGCGGCATCTGCCGATTTTGAACCCAGGGTATTTGCTTCGCGATTAAATTCCTGTACCAAAAAATCCAGCCGCCGACCGACTGGTTCATCACGCTCCAGAATGTCACGCAGTTCACTGATATGGGCGGTCAACCGACCCAGCTCTTCATCGACATCAAGTCGCTGCGCCACATAGACAAGTTCCTGTTCAAGGCGATTGTTATCGTGTTCTGTCTTGAGGTCTTCTATACGACTGATGAGTTTGGCTCTTTGACGCTCAAGTGCCTGCGGCCTTAGATCTTTTACATTGGCAACAATCTGCTCGATACCATCGCAGCGCTCCCGCAGCATACCTGCGGTCTTTTCACCTTCGCGACCGCGGGTAGCCAGATAATCATCGATTGTGACACTCAATAATGACAGCACTTCTTTTTGCAAAGGCCCCAGATCCGTTTCGGCCTGACTCACCACACCAGGCCAACGCAATACTTCCATGGCAGACAGCGGCTGTGAGTCTCCCAGCAAACCCTGCACCTCACCGGCGGCGTCTGTGATCTGACGGGCGAGCGCCTCGTTAACCACAATTTCCCCCCCCATATCGGCAGCTGGCTTAAAACGCAAAGATGCTTCCACTTTTCCACGGCTGAGACGAGCATTCAGCTGCTCTCTAACCTGAGATTCAATGCTACGCAAATCTTCGGGGAGACGTATTGATAGATCCAGGTACCGATGATTGACCGAGCGAATTTCCCACACCGTGGTACCAAAAGAAGTAACAGCCTCCTGACGACTGAAAGCAGTCATACTTTTCAACATCTTTTCGATTCTCCACGCGCGGTTCTGAACCGAGAGTCACAATTACATGTTTTAAACTCGGTTTATTGTCTATACCAATGTATTATGTCAGGTTCGGTTACGGACTGCGCCGATTAACAATCACTGCCAGTCCAGCGCAGCCATTGCCTATTGTTTTGCGACCAACCGCCTACTCTTAAAATTTATTCAAATTTAACTCCAAGGATACCAATGCGTCCCAGCAAGCGTGCCAACGACCAGCTTCGAGAGATCAGCTTTACCCGCAACTTTACCCGCCATGCAGAAGGTTCTGTGCTGGTCGCTTTTGGAGAAACAAAAGTCATCTGCAACGCAAGTATCGAAGACCGTGTGCCGCCTTTTCTTAAAGGTAAGGGCGCAGGATGGGTCACCGCAGAATACAGCATGCTTCCACGCGCCACTAACACGCGCTCAAGACGTGAGGTTACGGCAGGCAAACAATCCGGTCGCAGCATGGAAATTCAGCGCCTGATTGGTCGCTCACTACGCGCAATTATTGATCTGGATGCATTGGGTGAAAAAACCATCACTATCGATTGCGATGTAATACAGGCGGACGGCGGCACCCGCACCGCTTCTATCACTGGCGCCTATGTGGCACTCAGTGATGCCATCAATACACTGTTAAAAAACAAAGGCATCAAGAAGAACCCGCTGCATGGTCAGGTTGCTGCAATCTCTGTCGGTATTTATAACGGCGAACCCGTGCTGGATCTGGATTATGCCGAAGATTCCAATGCAGAAACTGATATGAATATCGTTATGAATGAAGCAGGCGGCTTCATCGAAGTCCAGGGCACCGCAGAAGGACACGCATTCAGAGAGGAAGAATTGCAGGCAATGCTGGCACTTGCTCGCAAGGGCGTCTCTGAGATTGTCCAGGCGCAACAGGACGCACTCGGTGACAGCTAAGCGATCTCGATGCGTGCTGGCCAGTGGCAATCAGGGCAAACTGAAAGAGCTTGGCGGCGCACTCGAGCCACATGGCATTACCCTGATTGCACAGTCGGAATTTGATGTCTCAGAGGCCGATGAAATCGCTGTTACGTTCATTGAAAACGCCTTAATCAAGGCGCGTCACGCAAGCGAGGCCACTGGCCTTGCCGCCATGGCAGACGACTCAGGGCTGGTGGTGCCCGCTCTACAGGGAGCACCCGGCATTCATTCCGCGCGTTATGCGCAGCAAACAGACTCTAATAAAAAACCTACTGATCTCGACAATATCAATAAACTACTGCATACCTTAAAGAGTATCGATAACCGCGCTGCATACTTTACCTGCGTGTTAGTGTATCTGCGCCATGCCAGCGACCCGGAACCTATAATCGCCACTGGCCACTGGCACGGCACAATAACCGAACAAGTTACTGGTGAAGGAGGTTTTGGCTATGACCCTGTGTTTTACTGTCCGACTACTGAGCTGACAGCAGCCGCCATGGGTAAAGAGAGAAAACAAAAAATCAGCCATCGAGCCAAAGCCCTGGCAAGTCTGAAAACCCAGCTGGATCGGCGGTAACTGTTCGTCATGCGGCACTTTACTGAATACCCGCCTCTGACTTTGTATGTGCACTTCCCCTGGTGCATCAGGAAATGCCCTTACTGCGATTTCAACTCGCACGCCACACGCGACCAATCAATTCCCGAGCGACAATACCTTGAAGCGGTTGTCGCTGACCTGGAACAACATGCACCGGATATATGGGGACGTCCGGTTGAGTCTGTGTTTTTCGGCGGCGGCACACCAAGCCTGATGACCGCTGAAGGGCTGGACTATTTGATGGGGAAAATTCGCGCCATCGTTAAACTGGAACCCGCGGCCGAAATCACTCTGGAAGCAAACCCGGGCACGGTTGAACAACAACGATTCAAGGCGTATCGAGAATCAGGCGTTAATCGCCTATCCATTGGCATTCAAAGTTTTAACGATGTTCATCTGAAAACACTAGGGAGAATTCACGGCCGGGAAGAGGCGATCGCGGCTTGTGAAACCGCAATCGCAGCAGGCTTTGATAATTTTAATATCGACCTGATGCACGGGCTACCAGAACAAAGTATTGAAGATGCAGTGGCGGATATCGCCACTGCATTGTCGCTAGCGCCAACGCATATATCCTACTATCAGCTAACGCTCGAACCAAACACCCTGTTTGCGGCCAGACCACCTATCCTTCCCGACGAAGACACCCTGTGGTCAATTCAGCAGCAATGCAAACAACAACTTGCGCATGCAGGGTTTGAGCAATACGAAGTTTCTGCCTATGCAAAACCCAAAAAGCAATGCCACCATAACCTGAATTACTGGCTTTTTGGGGACTATCTGGGTGTTGGAGCCGGTGCCCATTCGAAGCTGAGTTTTCCGGCAAACAACACCATTGTCAGGCACAGCAAGCATAAACATCCAACCGCGTATATGACCGCAGCTCATTCAAATGATCGAATTCAGAATCTGCAATTGGTTGACAGACCGAACACTCGACTCGAGTTCATGATGAATGCACTACGACTCAACAATGGATTCAGTACGGATGAATTCACCGGACGCACCGGGGAACCGCTACATGTCCTAAAAAAAGCGCTCGCCGAAGCAGAGCAAAACGGACTAATACATCGCGATATCAGTCGAGTGATGCCAACCCCGCAGGGACTTCAGTACCTGGACACTCTGCTACAGAGCTTTATGCCCGCCGATGCTGAATCCGCTGCAACGACCATCGGACAAGTGATTCCCATTGCTGCAGAAAGCAAACAGCCTCAACGGTGAAATGGTCAGGCGGCTGCCCAGGAGAAAGAAGATGGAAGAACGTGAGATATCATGCCCGTTTTGCGGTGAAGCTATCACTTTGCTGATCGACTGCTCGGTTCCGGAGCAGCAATACACGGAAGATTGCCAGGTATGCTGCTCGCCGATCCTGATCAGTGTTGAAATTAACCACGACGGCCATATAACTCTCATCAACGCTGTGCAGGAAAACGGCTAAATTAAACAACTTAGCTTGTCCGTCCATCACAATTAGGCTAGACTGGCGGGCTGACTATTAAAATTGACCACATACACTCGATGGTGGTCACTGAATCACATAAAGGGGTCTGGCGATGAAAGCTGATATCCATCCAAAATATGAAGAAGTGAACGTGTCTTGCAGCTGCGGAAATGCATTTGTAACTCGCTCAACCATCGGCAAAGACTTAACCGTTGAAGTTTGCTCGTCTTGTCATCCGTTCTATACCGGCAAGCAGAAAATCCTTGATTCGGCAGGACAGGTAGACAAGTTCAAGCGTCGCTACGGCAAGAAATAACCTGACTCGCGCCCGCAATCAGCGGGTGCGTTTCCCTGCCGCGGCACATGACCCAAACCATTGCCGCCCGTACTGACAAGAACGCACTTTACCTTGTCGACTCCAGCATCTATGTTTTTCGAGCCTGGCACACCTTCGGACCCGTCAATGATGCCGATGGAAAACCCGCAAACGCTGTCCACGGTTTCATCGATTTCCTGTACCAACTCATCTCCCGACGACAACCGAAGCTAATTGCCTGCGCTTTTGACGAAAGCCACGGCCAGTCACTGCGTCATAAAATATACCCGGCCTACAAAGCCAATCGCCCCCCTGCCCCGCCTGATCTGAAGCACCAGTTCGCCTTGTGTCAACAATTTGTTAAGTCGTGCGGCATCGCAGCGCTGGCAAGCCCCGACATTGAAGCTGACGATATTATCGGCTGCCTTGTCGGTCAGGCACGGGCTCACGATATATCCAGTGTCATCATCAGCGCCGATAAGGATTTATGTCAATTCGTCGGCCGCAATGACGCAGCCTGGAACTATGCAACGGATACCTGGCTGGATGAGCGGCTGATTGAAAAGCGCTTCGGTGTACGTCCTGCTCAAATTCCCGATCTACTCGCACTGACCGGTGATAAGGTCGATAATATTCCTGGTGTGCCGGGAATTGGCGTCACCACTGCAGCAAAGCTACTGATAAAGTGGGGCAATCTGGACGCACTGTTTGCTAATGTACACAAAGTTGCGACGATGAAATTTCGCGGTGCCAGGCATGTGTCCACACTGCTGCAAGAGCATCGCGACACAGTCCTGTTAGCACGAGAACTAACGGGACTACTGACACTCCCCGATTTCTCCATAGATGTGACAACACTAGGCATCAACCCTGATTGCGCCAAGTTTGAAAAAGTCAGCCAGCAGATCGGCTTATCAGGTAGCAGGCAAAGCCAATGGCAGACACTGCTGGGCTGTTAAAATCGAACAACCAATCATTAAAGCCGCGAGTTATGGCAAAGCAACGATTCAAATCAGCCAAAGTGCATAAAGACACTGCCACTTTGATATTACTCAATAAACCATATGGCATAGTGAGTCAGTTCAGCGGTGATGATCAGAACTTATCCCGGCTCATCGATATCCCGAATGTCTACCCGGCCGGCCGACTGGATAAAGATAGCGAGGGGCTCCTGCTCCTTACCGATCACGGCCAGCTACAACATCGGATTGCCAACCCCGACTTTAAACTGGAAAAAAGTTATTGGGTGCAGGTCGACGGATCAATTACCCGGGACGCGACCGACCAACTGACTAACGGAGTCACACTCAAGGACGGTATCGCAAAAGCAATCAGTGCCAGAGAGATTAACGAGCCACCCTTGCTCTGGCCGCGTACCCCACCAATAAGAGTCAGACAAACCTTGCCTACCAGCTGGGTGGAACTGGTGATTAACGAAGGGCGGAATCGACAGGTACGCCGCATGACAGCCGCCGCTGGATTTCCAACCCTAAGGCTAATACGACATCGGATTGGCAAGTGGTCTGTGAGCAACATTGAAAGTGGTAATTATCAGACAATCAAGCAGAAATTTGTAGAGTTTCAACTCTAAATTCTGTTTGCTTTTTGACACTCCTTTTAGCCAGTATTGGCAGAATTTAATGAAAAACACCTGTTTTTTGGCTCGGAACTCCTTGATTTGACCCTGTAAACAACGCACGATACCCATGAAATTTACTTCTACGGCTGAGTGTTAGGTCTCTTTTCTCAAAATTTACTTCTGTTTTAAATTCCTTTCGCTCAAATAAACTAATGTTTAGCCTCTAAGGCAATTCATTTTGTTGGCAAAAACCAACAGTGGGCTAGCCCACTAACAAAATTACCGATATTGCCAAAAGCCCGATGGCTGAGGCATTTGTTTTTTACTTGCGTATTTGTCCTTCGGAGGACTCACTCATGAAATTAGCTAGATCAATAGGCACCGCCGCTTCCGCGGCGGTAATCATTGCATCCCTGTCGGCCTGCTCGACTGTGGGCAAAGTGAAAGATGGCGCTGCAGGTGCGGTTACAGGCGCTGGCGATATAGTTGCCGGTGAAGAGAGCTCGACGGACAAAAAGAGCAAGCTACTCGAAAACAAAGAAGCCGATCTGTTAGCACGGGCCGCAGAATTGGATAGACGGGAGTCTTTACTTGCAGCACAAGCACAGGCAACCCCAACCAAGGTTGCTGCTGGCAGCAACTACGGCGCTGGTGATCTGCTTCCTCCAACCGCAAAACCCGGCCAGTGCTTTACTCGCCTTTGGGTAGCCCCCAGATATGACACCGTGACGGAGCGAATCCTGGTAGAAGAAGCTTCAGAACGCGTAGAGATCATTCCGGCAAAATATGAAACCGTGAAAAAGCGTATTTTGGTCAGCGAAGCTTCAGAAAAACTGGTGACAGTACCCGCCACTTTTAAAACAGTGAAAGAGCGCGTGCTGGTTAAAGCTGCAACCAAGAGACTGGTTCAGGTCGACGCTGTCTACGAAGACGTCACTGAGCGGGTCATCGACAAGCCTGCGCACACTACCTGGAAAAAAGGCACCGGCCCGATTCAGAAGATTGACGAAACTACCGGCGAAATCATGTGTCTTGTTGATGTACCCGCCAGCTTCAAGACAGTCAAGAAGCGTATACTCAAAAAGCCAGCAAGCACCAAGGTCGTGGAAATTCCAGCGGTATACAGCACGGTCGACAAGCGCGTGACCGCTACTCCACCGACTACCAGAAAGATTGCTGTCCCCGCTGAATATAAAACCGTCGATGTGACAAACGAGCTTTCACCGCCGAAAGAGCGCCGCATCAAAGTTCCAGCGAAATACGCTACCGTAACCAAGCGCAAACTGGTTAAGGACGGCATGCTTGACTGGCGTGAAATTCTTTGTGACACCAACATGACCCGAGGTCGAATCACACAAATTCAACAAGCTCTGTTGAAAGCTGGACATAACCCGGGTCCCATCGATGGAGTTGTCGGTGGAGACACCATGAAAGCGGTAAATGCTTTCCAGCGTAAAAAGGGACTGCCGGTTGACCAGTACCTGAATATTGCAACCGTAAAAGCGCTGGGCGTTTCTCCTCAGTAACCACAAAACGAAGTTCAAGAGGGACCAAACCCCGTAGCGGCAACGCTACGGGGTTTTTTTATATATTTTACCTTTTCATCTGTCAATATATTGATACTATGTCAAAGACGCTGGTGTCAAAAGGTAAAGTCACCACCCGCTTAGAGCTCATGAAATTGAGCCAGTTGATTGTAAAAACGGTTTTATGCCATGATTTTCCCGAAATTTAATGCCACCCAAGCATGCCTCATTATTGTGGTACTGCTGCTTACGCCACTAAGGGCAGCATTTGCCGGTGAATTTCACAACGTAACGATATTGCAACGTGATGCGCTGTCCGATGGCGACTATAGCTTGCGGATGACGCTATCTCTGGGGAATCGCCTGCAGCGGTTACTGCTGAATAAAAGCAACGCTTTCGCTGATCTTAAAGTCATTCACCACGATTCTTCCAGCGATCTAAACCGCGATTCAGGAAGCGATATTACTACTGCGCCACTCGCAAACATTGATACCTACGAGGGCATTATCGAAAACCTGCCCGACTCATGGGTAAGAATTACCACTGACACCGATCAAGTCAACGGTGTCATCGACAGCGGCACTGAGCGTCACTACATCACCTCTCAGTCACGCCCTGATGCACACAGTTACATTCGCCGAATTCGACAACTGTCCGGCGCTGTAGATAATGCGATCGAGCCACCACCAGATACAACCCCAAAAGCCAACCGACACATCAGAGAAGTGATTGAGCTGGATGTCGGTAATGGCTTCGATGCGAGTGAGGGTAGCGTCTCGCGAGTGGCCAGAATCGCCATTGTTGTCGATACACTTTACGACGAAGCGCTTGGCGGACGCGGTCTGGCAGAAGCAATATCGACCATCAACACGGTGGACGGCTTATATCAAAAAGACTTTGGCTTAGCGCTCAAAGTTGAAACCGCAATTATGATTACTGATACCACCACCCTTGATCTGGGTGATGTTTCACTGGAGCACAATCTCGCTCTATTTAGAGATTACCGTGTATCCGCACCGGAGCTGAACGACGACCTCGGACTGGTACATTTATTTACCGGGGCTCGCACGGCTGATCCATCAGTTGGTCTGGCCTATATTGGCTCTGCCTGCCGAACCGACGGCTACGATGTCAGCATGTCGACACCTTTTGATTTTCCTGTATTGCTGGCAACGCACGAGATTGGCCACAACCTTGGCGCACTGCACGACGATGAAACTGATCTTTGCAAACTGACAACTGACCAGATGATGTTTTCGCATATTAGCAGCCTGACCACACGCGAATTTTCAAACTGCAGTATCGACGCAATCAATAAAAGACTGAATCAGAGTGCCTGCCACCTTGACGCCATTGATCTCTCACTTGCCCTATCTAAAAACAGCGACGACAGTATTGTCGCACTCATCACAAACACAGATACACGACGTGCGTTCCCATCCGCGTTATTTAATCTCACCCTTAAAAACGCAAGTATTGCAGCGGCACCAGCCAGTTGCGACATTCAGAGCACCACACAAATTGCCTGCGAAATTCCAACAACTTATCCAGGCGAAAGTCGTTCATTAGAAATCAATATTCGCTTCGATGATACGCAGGACAACACGCTTGATGCATCACTTGAACCGGTTGGTTTTATCGATGTAAAAACCATCGATAACAGCGCGCAAATACTGGTGCCGGCACAGAAAAGTGAAGAACCTTCCATTTCGATTGCTAACAACGATGATGGCAACACCACGGGAAGCGCAGAGCCAGGCCCGACAAGCAGCAGTGCGGGCGGAAGCAGCGGTGGCGGTTCAATTACGGCTTACGATAGTCTGTTATTGCTACTGACAGCCGCAGCACTATATCGCAGACGCTACGCCAGCACTGACCGTCTTATTTAAAACCACCATCAATAAGCTCTTCAACCGTTGGCAATTGCAGTTGGCGACGCGCTAAAAACGACGCGCAACAGACGACTCTACGATAGAGACCAACGCATCTTTATGGCTGCTGGGTGGCAACGGCTGAATCGCTTTGACCGCACTCTCGACCTGCTTTTGTGCTAACTCGTAAGTACGATCAATCGCACCCGAAGCCCGCACCATCTCTATAATCATCGGCAGGTCCGGTTCTACATCCTGTGGCTTGTCATCGCCAGAATCAGCGGCACTGACCAGAGCCCGAGCAATAGCAGCTCTTGTTGCGGGATCACCGTCCTGCATTGCGTAGATCAGCGGCAAGGTGGGCTTACCTTCCGCCAGATCATCACCAGCGTTTTTACCCAGCTCCACACTATCAGCTGTGTAGTCGAGGATATCGTCGATCAACTGAAAGGCGATTCCCAGATGGGTGCCATAATCAGCCATGGCTTTTTCCTGCACAGCATCTGTGTTCGCAAGCACCGCCCCCAGTTGCGCAGAGGCTTCAAACAGTTTGGCGGTTTTTGCTTTAATCACCTCCATATAACGCTGCTCGGTAATATCCGCCTCACCAACATTAAGCAACTGCATGACTTCTCCTGCCGCAATAGTGTTGGTCGCTGCAGACAGAATCTCCATCACCCGCATTTGCCCGACTTCGACCATCATCTCGAATGATCGAGAATATAAAAAATCGCCCACCAATACCGCGGCTTCATTTCCCCACACTGCATTTGCGGTATCGCGACCACGGCGCATGACACTCGAATCTACAACATCGTCATGCAACAACGTGGCAGTGTGAATAAATTCAATGATCGCAGCCACTTTCGTGTGTTGATCACCCTGGTATCCGTGCGCCAGCGCAGAAATCAAAACCAGACGGGGGCGCAAACGCTTGCCACCTGCTCCAATGATATAAGTTCCCATCTGACTGATCAGGGCAACATCTGACTTAAGCGCGCGCTCAATTCGCTGGTTCACTGCGAGCATAGGTTCAGCAGTAAAACTTTCTAACTCATCGGTATTCATCAAATACTAACCAACCGCTGTCTCAGATTTAGCTCAGAAACTAAACGCTGCTGCGCGGAAAAACAGGTTTCAGGGGTGACAGTGCGTGCGCTTCCGTCGAAAACAGTGTGGGGCAATTGACTCATTGTTGGGGTCGGTCTATTATAGAGGGCTTTTCTGCGACTTTTACCTTACTGGTAACAGCCCTTTGCAGGGCCACGCAGCTGAATAAACTCCAATACTGCAACCTTGTGGTTTTGGGCGCAACCGTTATCGGTTTTGGCGCACTTTTCGCGCTCTTTAACCCGGCATAGATTGCCAGACAAAGAATCTTAAGGATTAACACGCAATGGCACATAAAAAAGCAGGCGGCAGTACTCGTAACGGTCGCGATTCTGAATCCAAACGCCTCGGCGTAAAAAAATACGGCGGCGAGGCAGTACTGGCCGGAAACATTCTGATTCGCCAGCGCGGCACGCGCGTCCACGCAGGCAGTAATGTCGGAGTTGGGCGAGATCACACCTTGTTCGCAAAAACCAACGGGGTGGTTAAATTTCACACCGGCGGACCCAATAATCGTAAATTTGTCAGCATCGTTGACGCGTAAAGGCGTCTTCTGCCCTGCTGAAAAAACCCCGCGGCTGCGGGGTTTTTTATTTGAATAAAAGAAATAACCACTGCCGTGAAATTCGTAGATGAAGCCAGAATCAAAGTTATCGCCGGAGACGGTGGCAACGGCTGCCTGAGTTTCCGACGTGAAAAATATGTACCTCGTGGCGGGCCTGACGGTGGCGATGGCGGCAATGGTGGCAATGTATTTTTGATCGGCGATAACAATATAAATACGCTGGTCGATTTCAGGCACATTCGCACCTACACCGCTGAACGCGGCAGCAATGGCGGCAATGCCAATTGCACTGGCAAAGGGGGAGACGATATTTTAATCCCTGTGCCCGTAGGTACAGTGGCCTATGACCGCGATACTGAAGAACTTGTTGCCGATATCACTGCAAACGATGAAAAAGTGCTGGTAGCCACAGGCGGAGTACACGGCCTGGGCAATGCCCGCTTTAAAAGCAGTACCAATCGTGCCCCTCGAAAAACAACCCCTGGCACACCTGGTGAACGACGCGAACTGATGCTCGAGCTAAAGCTGCTGGCTGATGTCGGGCTGCTGGGCTACCCGAATGCTGGTAAATCTTCATTAATCCGCAAAGTTTCTGCTGCCAAACCGAGAGTCGCAGATTACCCTTTCACAACACTACATCCGAATTTAGGCGTGGTGAGCATAGAAGCACATCGAAGCTTCGTAATGGCAGATATTCCGGGTTTGATTGAAGGGGCAGCCGAAGGCCAGGGACTGGGTATTCGTTTTTTAAGGCATTTATCGCGCACGGGCTTACTGCTGCATGTCATTGATCTGGCCCCTTTCGATGAACATGATCCCGCCACTGGAGCTGTAAAACTGCTGGCCGAACTGGACAAATTCGGCTCAGGTTTACTCGATAAACCACGCTGGATTGTGTTCAATAAACTGGATCTAATGCCCGATGAGGTTTGGCAACAAAAGGTGCAGGCCACACTCACCGCGCTGGACTGGACCGACCGCTGGTACAGCGTATCTGCTGTCGACGGCAGGGGCACGCGCCAGCTATGTACCGATATCATGGAATATCTGGAACAACGAGAGCAGGAGATGCTTGATCAGCCTGACCCGGTGGTCGACCCGATTGCCACTGTGGACATGACAGCACCCGGGGATCAGGATTACAGCAACAGCGACGCCGGCTCCAACTCCGACCCGTCATGACCCCGGCTAATGTTCGCCCTGTCAGATGGGTGATAAAAATTGGCAGCGCGCTGATCACAGCCGACGACACCGGTCTTAACCTTGACAATATTCGTCACTGGTGTCACCAGTTCGCGCAGCTGATGGATAGTGGCCTTGAACTGGTTCTGGTGTCTTCCGGCTCTATTGCGGAGGGCATGCATCGCCTCAACTGGCGACACCGCCCCAGTGATATACATCAACTACAGGCCGCCGCCGCTGTAGGCCAGATGGGGCTGGTCCAGACCTATGAGTCAGAACTCAAATCGCATAATATCGCCACGGCGCAAGTACTGCTCACACATGAAGATCTTAGCAACCGCACACGTTATCTCAATGCTCGCGGCACACTGTCTACTCTGCTTAATCTGAAAGTTCTACCGGTGGTTAATGAAAACGATACGGTGACCACCGATGAAATAAGATTCGGCGATAACGATAATCTGGCCGCCCTGGTTGCTGACCTTGTTCAGGCAGAAAAACTAATCATACTGACCGACCAACATGGCCTGTTCGATAAAGACCCTCGTCAAAACACCGATGCCACGCTGGTCGCCAACGCAAGTGCAGACAATCAGAGTTTATTGTCGATGGCAGGACCAAGCGGAAGTGCCGTCGGCAGCGGCGGCATGACCACAAAGATTCTTGCGGCGCAGCGTGCCTCTCGCGCAGGCACCGACACCATCATCGCCAATGGCCGCGAAGCTGATGTTTTACTCAGACTTAAGCAGGGTGAGTCGATAGGCACTTATTTGCTTGCTCAGCCCCCCAAACTAGATGCACGCAGGCGCTGGCTGGCAAATCATCTAAAGGTATGCGGTAAAATTATTTTGGATGCCGGGGCGAGAAACCAGTTGACTTCAGGCACAGCGAGCTTGCTGGCGATAGGCATCACCGCTATAGAGGGGGTGTTTTATCGAGGGCAGCTGGTCTCGTGTATCGATGCAGACGGACTGGAAGTCGCGCGTGGTCTGGTCAATTACAGCTCAACGGAGATACAGCAAATATTGGGACGGCACAGCAGCGATATTGAACAAATACTCGGGTTTATAAATGAACCCGAGGTGATCAACCGCGACGTCATGGTGTTAATGTAAACCAGGATGCCGCGGCCACAGCCATCTTTACAGAGCGCGAATTTGCTCGTTGAGCCGACTTTTATGCCGTGCTGCTTTATTTTTGTGCACCAGACCTTTTCTCGCCATACTGTCGAGCACTGGCACGGCCGCTTTATAGGCATCCTGGGCAGCTGTTTTATCACCTGCTTCAATTGCGTAAACCACTCTTTTAACGTGGGTTCGCATCATGGAACGCATTCCAGCGTTTCGAACACGATGATTTTCCGCCTGGCGGGCACGTTTTTTTGCTTGGGGGGAGTTTGCCAACTCTGTCTCCTGGATGACATGTGCAAAATACAACTGAACAGTATCGTTTGTGGCTAATTCTTTGTCAACTCCGATAGCACCCTATTTTCAGGCCTTCCCGGGTCTTTCTACGGTTGTATTCCTGTATTGAACAATCCAGAACAAGCGCCAAAGACCGGTGCAAAGAACAACAGATCTTCAAAACTACTGATTCGCTCAAGCGGCGTGGTCGGCGCTATGACGCTAATCTCACGCGTGCTGGGTTTTATTCGAGATCAGGTATTCGCCATTGTCCTGGGCGCCGGGCCGCTGACAGATGCATTTTTTGTCGCGTTTAAAATTCCAAACTTTCTGCGCCGACTATTCGCTGAAGGAGCATTTGCTCAATCTTTTGTCCCTGTATTCACAGAATATAAAGAGACAAGAAGTCGGGCAGACCTGGCAGCACTGGCAGCTCGAGTCAGCGGTACTCTGGGATTAATACTAATTATACTGAGCATACTCGGATCATTATTCGCACCAACACTGGTGAGTTTATTTGCACCTGGCTTCGATCCCGACGACGAGCGTCGGGTACTGACGGCGCAAATGCTCCGAATCACCTTTCCCTATCTGTTTTTTATTTCACTGGTTGCTTACGCTGGCGGCGTTTTAAACTCATTCCAGCGTTTTGCGGTACCCGCTTTTACCCCGGTATTTTTAAACATTTGCCTGATCACCGCGGCGCTATGGGGCACTCAATTCTTCCCTGTACCTGTGATAGCGATTGCCTGGGGCGTATTCGCTGCAGGTTTATTGCAGCTTTTATTTCAACTTCCTTCACTGCATAAACTGGACTTACTGGTGCTACCGAAATGGGGGTGGCGTGACAGCGGTGTGCGCAGGATTATGCGGTTGATGGTGCCGGCGATTGTTGGATCATCGGTGGCGCAAATCAACCTGCTACTGGATACCATCATTGCGTCTTTTTTAGTCGCTGGCAGTGTTAGCTGGCTCTATTACGCAGATCGCCTGGTAGAGTTTCCGCTGGGTGTTTTCGGGATAGCGATTGCCACCGTAATTCTACCGCGATTGTCCTCAATTCACGCCAGTGAAAATCGCAAAGATTTCCAGAATACTATTGACTGGGGGGTACGTCTGGGACTTGCAATAGCACTACCCTGCGCCGCCGGTTTATGTTTATTGTCGATACCGATGCTCGCCACTTTGTTCGGCTATGGTGAATTCACCAACAGCGACGTACAAATGTCTGCGTGGAGCCTAAAAGCCTACTCTCTGGCTTTACCCGGATTTATATTGATAAAAATTCTGGCACCCGGCTTCTTTGCTCGACAGAACACCAAAACGCCCGTTCGAATCGGCATTATTGCGATGGTTTGCAATATGCTCTACAACCTCATTTTGGTAGGGGGTATGGTATGGCTGGTCATTCCAGCACCCCATGCCGGACTGGCCCTGGCCACTGCGCTCTCTGCCAATCAGCAAGCATTTATGTTGTTTCGCCAATTACAACGTGAGAATGTGTTTGCCGTGGCACCGGGCACCGTCAGATTACTAAAACATGTATTGTTTGCCACTGTCTGCATGGCTGTTTGCATCAGTTTGCTTTCCCCTGCGCCGGATCAATGGTTCGCAATGCAGGCCGGCCAACGTGCAACCACATTAGCCGGTATAATCATGGTTGCTATCGTTGTTTACGTTCTCACTTTGTTGATCACCGGAATACGGCCCCGTAACCTGCTCATCGATAAAGTCGACAACACATCTTTTAACTCCTGATCCGGAAAACCCGCTTTGGAATTGATTCGCGGCCTGCATAATATCCGCCCTCGTCATCGGGGCTGTGCGGCAACTATTGGTAATTTTGATGGTGTGCATTTGGGCCACCAAAAGGTGATCGATGCCGTCTGCCAGGCGGCAAAGGCGTCTGATCGGCCTGCCTGTGTGGTCAGCTTTGAACCCTTGCCAGTGGAGTACTTTGCGCCGGCTGAAAAAATTCAGCCGCGACTTACGCATCTGCGTGAAAAATATCGAGCGCTTCAGAAACAAAACATCGACCAGCTTCTAATACTGCCTTTTGCAAGTAAACTGGCTAACACCTCCGCTGATGACTTTATCCGTCAGGTTCTGGTTGACGGGCTACAGGTCGGGCATTTATTTGTCGGCGACGATTTCCGATTTGGACATAATCGTGTCGGTGACTTCGAACTGCTGCAACAAGCCAGTACCGTGCACTCGTTCAAATTACAGCGTTCCGACACTCATCGGCACTCCGGCGAGAGAATTTCCAGCACCAGA
Source organism: uncultured Granulosicoccaceae bacterium (assembly GCA_964574535.1). Classification (GTDB taxonomy): domain Bacteria; phylum Pseudomonadota; class Gammaproteobacteria; order Granulosicoccales; family Granulosicoccaceae. The sequence goes on from CAZNOB010000008.1 coordinate 57,950, forward strand.
ATCAGAAAACTACTGATCGACGGACAACTCGAACTGGCTGCAACCTTGCTGGGGAGACACTATGCTTTACAAGGACGAGTAGAATACGGAGCGCAACTGGGACGAACCATTGGTTTTCCGACTGCCAATATCGCGCTGAAAAATCACCAGCAACCGCTGCGTGGTGTATTTGCAGTGAATGCCGCAATTGACTCTTCGGTTACAGCAATTCCAGGTATTGCCAACCTTGGGAATAAACCCACAGTGAACGGCACTCGAGTCACATTAGAAGTTCACTTACTTGATTACTCTGCAGATCTTTACGGAAAAACCATTCGTGTGGAGTTCCTGCAAAAAATACGGGATGAGAAAAAATTCGATTCCTTCGATGAACTGAAACAAGCTATTGCAAACGATGAAAATACAGCGCGACAATGGTTCGCGGACAACCTGTAAACATCCTTAACAATTATAAGAGATAAAGAGACTCAAGCGTGAGTAACTATAAACACACCCTTAATTTGCCCAGCACGGATTTTCCCATGCGCGGCAACCTGGCCAAACGCGAACCGGAAATGCTCGCACGCTGGGAGCAGATGGACATTTATAAAGAAATTCGTGCGGCTTCAAAGGACCGCAAAGAGCAGTTCATTTTGCATGACGGACCTCCCTACGCGAACGGTGATATTCATATCGGTCACGCCGTAAATAAAGTCATTAAAGACATGATTGTCAAAAGTAAACAGCTTGACGGTTATGACGCACCATATATTCCTGGTTGGGACTGCCACGGACTGCCCATTGAAAACAAGGTTGAATCAGAGTTGGGTAAACCCGGGGAAGATATTGACGAAGCAAGCTTCAGAGCACGCTGCAGAGAATATGCGAACCAGCAACTTCAAGGGCAACGTGAAGATTTCAAACGCCTGGGAGTGTTCGGTGAGTGGGATAACCCCTACCTGACGATGGATTACGCCAACGAGGCGGGGATTGTTCGTGCGCTGGGCCAAATGATTAAGAAAGGCCATGTCTATAAAGGCACCAAACCGGTTTACTGGAGTATTGGTGCGCGTTCTGCCCTGGCAGAAGCAGAAGTCGAGTACCACGATAAAACATCTACATCGGTCGATGTCAGATTCAGCTCAGTTGATAATGACGTTTTGCACCAGGCATGTGGCAGCACTAAAACCGAACTGCCACTATCTATCATCATCTGGACAACAACCCCCTGGACTCTGCCCGGCAACCTGGGCGTTGCACTAAACCCTGAACTGGAATATTCCGTCATCGAATGCGATATGGGTATTGGTAAAGAGGCCATTGTGCTCGCAACAGATTTGGTGGACTCCTGCATGCAGCGATACCAGTGCAGTGATTACCATGAGATTTCCCGATTCACCGGCGCTGCACTAGAGCGCATCCAGTTACAACATCCGTTCTTTGCCAGAACCTCACTAATTGTTATGGGTGACTATGTCACTACTGAGGCTGGTACCGGTGCGGTGCATACAGCGCCAGACCATGGTGTCGACGATTTTTATACTGGCATTAAATACGACCTGGGCCTGCTCAATAGTGTCAGTGCCACAGGCACCTATGAAAGCTACGTAGAAAAATTCGCCGGCGAACATGTATACAAGATCGAACCCAGAATCCTTGAAGAACTCAATTCTGCGAACAAACTCGTGCTGAGTGAGTCATTTCAGCATAGCTACCCCTACTGCTGGCGGACCAATACTCCTATTATTTTTCGTGCGACACCACAATGGTTTGTCAGTATGGAAAAAGAAAATCTGCGTCAAGACGCACTTGCCGCAATCAAAACCGTACGCTGGATACCTGGCTGGGGCGAAGCCAGAATTGATGGCATGATCGCCAGTAGACCAGACTGGTGTATTTCCAGGCAACGTTACTGGGGTGTTCCCATCACACTGTTTGTGCATAAAGAAACCGGTGAGCTACACCCAGACACACTCGATCTACTTGAAACTGCAGCACAACATATTGAAAAAGACGGCATTCAAGCCTGGTTTGACCTAAGTATCGAAGATTTCCTTGGTGATGAATCAGCCCTTTATGAAAAGTCGACTGATGTACTCGACGTATGGTTTGATTCCGGCACTACCTATTCACACGTGTTGCAGCAACGCGGGCAAAAATACCCGGCAGATATGTACCTGGAAGGATCGGATCAACATCGAGGCTGGTTTCATTCATCGCTGTTAACCAGTGTCTCAGTCAATGGTATTGCACCGTATAAACAAGTACTGACACACGGCTTCACCGTTGATCAGAAAGGCCGCAAGATGTCGAAGTCAGTGGGCAATGTGATTGCACCGCAAAAAGTCATGAAAACTCTGGGCGCAGACATCATTCGACTATGGGTTTGCTCTGCAGACTATAGCGGCGAGATGTCTGTATCAGATGAAATACTGAATCGCATGTCTGACTCCTACAGGCGCATCCGCAACACCATTCGATTTCTGCTGGCGAATTTGAATGGCTTTAACCCCGAGACTGATCTGGTAAATACAGATGACCTGCTCGCCCTGGATCAATGGGCTATTGATCGCACACTTGCCTTACAGCAAGAAATTCAGCAGGCTTTCGATCAATATCAATTCCATACCGTCTACCAGCGACTGCATAATTTCTGTACCACTGAGCTTGGCGGTTTCTACCTGGATGTGGTTAAGGACCGACAGTACACCACACAAGCAGACAGCCATGCGCGTCGATCAGCCCAAACGGCGATGTATCATATTGCCGAGGCCATGACTCGCTGGATCGCTCCGGTCTTAAGCTTTACGGCAGAGGAAGTCTGGCAACAGTTGCCAGGCAATCACACAGATACTGTCTTCACGGAAACTTATTACCCACACCTGCAGGCACTTTCAGACAGGGCTTTATATACCGTTGCTGACTGGGATCAATTGTTATGTATTCGCATAGCTGTTTCCAGGGCTCTTGAAAAACTGCGGGAAGGCGGCAACATTGGTTCATCACTGGATGCCGAAGTCACGCTCTACTGTGATTCAGACCTTCAGATATTGTTAGCAAAGCTTGAGGATGAATTACGCTTTGTGATGATCACCTCTTATGCAGATGTTAAACCGCTGTCTGATAAACCAGATGAAGCCAGCGATGCAGAACTGGAGACTGGTGAGGTTTGGATACATGCTCGCAAAAGCGCCCATACCAAGTGCGCAAGGTGCTGGCACCACCGGGCAGATGTTGGCAACAACACCAGTCATCCAGAATTGTGTGGCCGCTGCGTAGCCAACGTTGATGGAAATGGTGAGCCGCGAAAGTTCACCTGATCGACATCTGAACTCATTGTTATACACCGGTTTTCTTGATTGGAGTACGTATGAAAAAAGTCTATTTTGGAATCGCGATTGCCATCATCGTGATGGATCAAATAACCAAGTGGGTAGCCAGTTCATCGCTGACACTACACGAACAAAACCCGGTGATGCCCTCATTTAATTTCACCTTGATGCATAACTATGGCGCCGCTTTCAGTTTTCTCAGTAACGCGGGGGGCTGGCAGAGATGGTTTTTTACCATCATTGCAATAGTTATCAGTGTTGTGCTTATGGTGTGGATTACTCGACTAAAAGCAAATGAAAAATGGCTTGGTATCGCACTTGGCTTGGTGCTGGGTGGCGCTATTGGAAATCTAATAGATCGAATGGCCTATGGCTATGTGGTCGATTTTATCCAATGGTACTACGACCGATTTTACTGGCCGGCATTTAATATTGCTGATGCTGCGATATCAGTCGGTGCAGTTATTTTGTTATTGACTTCTTTCTTTGGCGATGAACAAAACACTAAACCGGAACCCACCAAAGATCCTTCCTGATTATTATAGATCTATTCCAGGCCAACAAAAGAAGAGCAGAAATATGGAAATAATCATGGCTAACCCGCGTGGTTTTTGCGCCGGGGTCGATCGTGCCATCGAAATCGTTGAGCGGGCGCTGGAATCATTCGGCGCTCCAATCTATGTCCGCCACGAGGTGGTCCACAATAAATTTGTGGTTGATGGCCTCAAAGACAAAGGGGCGATTTTCGTTGATGAACTGGATGAGGTTCCCGATGACAGTACTGTGATTTTCTCTGCACACGGTGTGTCCAGAAAGGTAGAAATGGAGGCAAGGGCAAGGCAGTTACGTGTCTTTGATGCCACTTGCCCCCTGGTGACCAAAGTACATATAGAAGTAGTGAAGTATGCAAAGGAAGGTCGGGAGGTTATCTTGATCGGGCACGAAGGTCACCCGGAAGTGGAAGGCACTATGGGTCGATACGATACCAGTGGTGGTGGCAAAATTCTGCTAGTGGAAAACCCGGAGGACGTAGAAAATCTGAAAGTCAGCAACCCTTCGTCATTGGCTTTCGTTTCACAAACGACTCTATCGGTGGACGACACACGCGAGGTCATCAGCAAACTTCAGGAGCGTTTTCCACATATCAGTGCACCGCGTAAAAACGATATTTGTTACGCCACCCAAAATCGTCAGGATGCCGTTAAAGATCTATGTAGCCGGGCAGATCTTCTTTTGGTGGTTGGTGCCTCAAACAGCTCAAACTCCAACCGCCTTCGCGAACTGGGTGAACGCGCCGGTATTCCGTCGTATTTAATTGCCACCGCCGATGATATTGACGAAGAATGGTTAACTGTCCGGCGAATTGGCGTTACTGCGGGAGCTTCTGCGCCCGAAGAACTGGTGCAACAGGTTGTTAGTCGCATCAAAGATAGCCCGTCGACCGTTGTCACGGAGCTGGCGGGCCGCGAGGAAAATATCACTTTCAGTGTGCCGAAAGAGCTTCGAAAAACCACCTAGAAGTGCCGCCGGATTCTACTTCACCGGATTGGTGAACAAATAATCAGCGCCGGATTCGCCGCCTCTGACGTACAGCGATCAGTAGCCAATTGAGTCTGCATTGTGTTCCATGACGCCGTTATCATTGCCGTCGCTAAACATTCACCGTGAATCGCCGATGCTTTCCCTATGGCACTGTCTTAAAACAACATTGGGCGTACACACGTGTTCAATTTCGATTCCAAATCCTCGGCGGCAGTAGATACCGGCGCAAACGAAATGAGTCAGCTATTGGCTCTAGCGGCTAAGTTAAGCCCCATTTCAGAGCTCAATGAGTCTAATCTGCTGACAATCTGTAAATCCGCATCGGTGGTCAACATGAACCGATCGACAGATATAGCGGCCAATAAAGAACATCGCTGGTTCACTTACCTGCTCGAGGGCCAGGTAGAAGTGGTCAACAGCAAAGACAAAGACGCGACTGAAACCCTCAGTGCTGGAAGCGACAGAGCAGCACAGCCCATACTGAAGGAATTTACTCAGTCGCATGCAATTAAGACCAAAACCACTGCACAGCTAGTGCGTTTCGGACGAGAGCTGTTTGATATTTTACTTAATGAGCAGCAAAAGACGGCAACCAAAGTCCACGACATTCGCGTCAGTGAAAAAGACAATCTGATCTTTGACAGCATTGTTACCGCCTTCGAAGATAAAAGTATCGCACTTCCATGTCAGGCTGATATCGGCCAGCGTATTGCCAGCCTGGTCGGTCAGGGCACCATGGGAATTCCGGAACTGTCCAGAATTCTGGCCTCTGATCCGGCGTTAACTGCACACACCCTTCATGAAGCAAATAAGCTGGCAAGTGCAGGTGAAACAACTCAAACCATGCGCGGCGCAATTACACGACTGGGTGTAGAAAGCGCCAATCAGCTTGGTGTGAAGATTCCTGCAGAGCAAAAATGGCAGGCAGCTAACCCTGTGATTGAGCAGCAAATGGCCAACTACCAGCGTCGTGCAACCTTAACGGCGGCGATCTGCAAGGTATTCGCAAAATCACTGCCTCACCTGTCCGACGAACGCGCGCATCTGATTGGTTTGATGGCCGATGCTGGCGAATTGATGATTCTCGGTCACGCCAATAATCACCCGGATGAATTTTCGGATGCCGAAACATTGCAAACCTCAGCCAGAAATCTTCGGGAAATTGTTGGAATGTGGCTACTAAGCGCATGGGGTTTCAATGATAACTTTGTCGAAGCGGTCGAATCTGCACGAGATTTTTATCGTAACCATACGGGTGAAATCACCTACGCAGACCTTGTGACAGCAGCCTTGCTGACCATCGAAAGCGAAATTCCCGAGAGCGAAAATAAATCTATCCCAAGCGTAGTTAACCTGTTGCTACCTCGGAAACTGCAGCAGTCGGGCATTGATCTGCAAAACCCAAAGCTGATCCTTCAACAAGCAGCGCAGGAGCTCAAACAGCTGCATATTCTGCTGAGCTAAGAGAACACCTCTCCCATGTCACAAATCCGCGCGGTCATTTACCGCGCGGCTGTAATGTTTCCTACCCACAAGCGTTCACGCTGGCAAACGCTCCCACCGCAGTGGCCGGTGATCAGGCTAAATTTTCAATCCAAATTTAGCCTTGTGACAGACTCAACACCAATAATTGCAAATCGGCGGCTCCGGAGACTCTAATCACCAGTCTCCGTGTTACACTTTTCCAGTAAATATTTCGAAAAGTACCAGCCACGAGATATATCAAGGTGACCTTCAAATCTAAAATCAGCGTTATCCTGTCGTTGCTCTTGCTGGCTCTGAGCGCATGCTCCACTATCACCACAAAGCCGCTCAAGCCATCCGTCGAGCTGGTCAGCGTGATACCGCTGAACATCAATCTCAGCGAACAGAAACTCAGATTTACGCTAAAAGTGACCAACCCGAACAGTTTTGAGCTTCCGGTGGAATCAGTAGATTTTATCGCTCGATTTAACGATGCCGATATTGCCAGTGGTAAAAGCAAACACAACACTGTAATTCCTGCCAATGGCGACGCACTTCTGACACTGGATGTCACCGCAGGTATTGATCGGCTGGTGACCACTCTGCAAACTTTACTGCAGGGAGATACTCTCAACTTGAATTATGATCTGGCGGGATCCGTTCAAATCGAAAACTGGTCAACCCCCATTCCGTTCGATGTCACTGGCCTAATGAATCTGGATAAAGCAATTTAAGGTTAAAAATTCACAAGTAAGGCAGACCACAGGCCTGTAAAACCGCATAATGGTGCCTTGGAACCTGACCGCACGTCAGCAGTCACTGGACAGACGCACCCGTCATATTCTTGGGACGGGTCAAAACCTCTCGGTGTCACACCGAAGTTGTACATCATAAGGCAATTTCAAATGCTCCCACCCCTTACCAATCAATCGCCTTCCGTAGCTTCCCCGGTTACCTTTGGTAAGAAGTTCAAGCTGTTGAATTTCGCCAGAGAATCGATTAAAGAACCTGCATCAACCGGAGCTGTAGCTCCTTCTTCAAGATATGTGGTTGACAAAGTGATTGCACTGGCCGACCTGCCTGGCACCAGCAGCGTGGTAGAGCTTGGACCAGGAACCGGTGTTTTCACCGTACAAATTCAAAAACAACTGGCCAATGACACCATGTTTTTCGCACTTGAATTGAACAAAACCTTTGTAGAAGCTACGCGTAAAAGATGCCCCGGAGCAACGATTTATCATGACACCGCAGAGCACCTGCAGAAATATCTGTTTAAACATAATCATCAGCTGTGTGATCGCATAATATGCAGCCTGCCGTGGACCATTTTTGAAAATGCAGAACAGGATCTGCTTCTGGATACGATCGCCTCGACTTTAAGGCCCGGTGGAAAATTTATATCAATCGTCTACCTGGGTGCGAAGGCCAGAGCGCGTGGACGATACTTTATAAACAGCCTGCCGCTGCATTTTCAACATATCGAAAAAAGCGCCACAATCTGGCAGAATATTCCGCCAACCCAAATTTATTGCTGTAGCAACTAATGCTATTGATTTTTATTCACCCATTCCAGTTTTCAACGATACGAGTAGATGTACAACATGCTCTTTACCGTAACTGTAACGCCAGGATGGCAATTGAATAACCACGGATGACACTCTAGATGCGAATTGATAAAAACACTGTCACCAACGCGCTGTCAACGTGGCGAACAAAATGGCAGTTACGTCGACAACACAAGGCTGAACAAGCATCTAAGATACGAAAAATTGTTGCCTTTGAGGGTGAAAGAGAACTACTCAGAAAACCAACTGTGTTAGTTACCGATACACGTCTGGCATTCATCGATCCGTTCGACCGAATGTTGAAAACCTATATGTTTGAACACATGATCAGTGTTCACAAGCAGTACTATCGACCAACCGCTTTTATACGCAGATTCTGTAAAGCACTCATACTTTTCGGAATATTGCTGCTGCTAATCACACTCATTATCGACTTACTTGACACAGACTCCCGCGGTTTTGTCTTAGTCTACATTCCAGCCTTCCTCAGCCTGGTGGTGGGATTTCTGGTGTGGCGCGATATGCGACCAAAATACAAAATCGAGTGGAAGATGCGAGATGGCTCAACTGACAAACTTGCAACCGAACTACTACTAAGAGACTGGCTGCTAAATAGTAAAAAACGCGAAATTGGTATGGATGATATTGCCCAGGCTATCAATGAGGCGTTATCTACAAAAGCCTGGTGGCCCGCCAATAATGGTATTCACTCAACTGGCGAACAACCAATGCTCACTACCACAATTGGAATGACTGGTGAACCCGGCGATTCGGAACCAACCGATACGCAATCCGGAAAACGCCAACTGCGACTGGTCACCGATCACTACCAGTAACTGAAAGAGCTTACCTCTAACCCGGATTAATCACGAAATCGACTGCATCTCACTTGAGATGTGATTCCACAGCACTTTATATTCTGTTGCAAATATTATTTTGTACTAGACGCCAAGAACCGCTCTCCAACCACGGACACTGTAGAAACAAATCTCTGCGCGATCAGCAGAACATTCCTTGAATAATTCTGGATAACTTCTGATCAATTTGCGTTGTCTTTGCTAAAATTTATTTTATTACGTAGAAACCACAGCAGTATCAATGATGGAATCACCATCAGAGCCGTTAATATAAAGAAGATTCCCCAATCTCCTTCAAGCCAGTCAACCATCGCTCCTGAAGAAGACGCTAATAGAGTTCGTCCCAAGGTCCCAATCGATGCCAACAAAGCATATTGTGTTGCCGTGTAAGTCCGATCAACCAATCTGGAGATAAAGGCAACGAAAGCCACGGTCGCAAACGCCGCTGCAATATCGTCAAGAATAACCGAGACCGCAAATAACAATTCGGACTTACCACTCCATGCCAACACACTGAACATGATATTGGTTACAGCCATGGCAACACCGGCTAGAAAGAGTGCTCTAACGCTACCCGATCTCATTGCAATCCAGCCGCCTATCAATGTGAATACGACTGTGGTAATCCACCCCAGTGTTTTGGAATAAATTGCGATCTGAGATTTACTAAAACCCATTTCCTTATAGAAAACGATGGACATTTTTCCCATAAATGCCTCGCCAATTTTGAATAGAAAAACAAACGCCAATATCGCTATTCCAATACTGAGACCGTTCTTTCTAAAAAAGCTGGTTAACGGACTAACAATAGTACTGGCGAACCAGCTAAGCGGCCCCGACGCCCCAACCACAGACTCCAGTTTCTGCTGATCTAACA
>CAZNOB010000009.1:0-48856 GCA_964574535.1 uncultured Granulosicoccaceae bacterium
CGGGTCTGCCTGCCAATAAAGATCGTTGTCGAGAATTGGTGATGTTGTCATCATTGTTGGAACCCAATCCGGATTGATCAGCCAGGCGATATCGATGATGTCCCAGATCACCCAGGTGCGTCGTGCTGCGTCTTCGATAGCAAACATCTTGTGCAGAGGATTGTTGGTGTAAAGATGATGCAGATAGTCACCAATCGCACCCTTGCCTTTAACAAATGCCTCCATTTCAGGCAGAGAGATTTTTAACTGGGCACCAACATGATAACCGGGCAGATAAACAAGCGGTGCACCGCAGTCAAACAGCAACCGGGATGCATGAATGTCTTGCACCAGATTAAGTGACGGCCGGTTGCAGTTGGGCGCATGCGAAGGATAGGCGGAAGTCCAAATCACTATGATGTCGGAGGTAATCTCTGGTGCCTTTAATAAAGCGGACGCGATATTCGTCACGCACCCCATAGCAGCAATATAGAGGGGCTTGTTGCCGGATTTTGCGAGGTCGATAATCGCATCAACGGAATCCGACTCGACCGGTGTGCTGGCATCTGGCATGTATCGGTCAGCGCCACGAAATATCTGTCCATCACCATTCACACCCAGCTTTTTATAGACAGTCAGGATTTCTTCATAACTCATTTCCATACCCCGGGCCGGGGAGACGAATTCGAGATCTTTCGCACGTCTGCCTTGCTTGTGCAGGCGATTGATCCAACCCTGAAAGCCGCCAACCAGATGCTCGTCGAGCCGATCACCGTTTTCCAGTGCCTGTTCAGCCCGGATCAAACCGGGTTGATGATGCGCAAAGGAGAAAGGCTCAGTGGTAACGGCCTCAACACGCATGTGCTCAGGGGATAATAACGCCCATGCCAACGCGTATTGATCATCGATCTCATTGGCTGTGTCAGTATCGATCAACAATCTGATCGGACCATCTGGCGGGGCCAGCCTTTCTCGCATTAAGTCTTCATCAAGTCTCTGAAAAGCTGTACCGGGCATAGTTTTGTAGCTCAAAGGTGGCGTGGTGATCGGGAGTAAGGAGTGAGGTTGAAACTCACGGACCCATTGCGAAAAACATCTTCATGGAAAACAATATTGCCTTGTTCGTCGAAGGCGGAACAGGCTTGTCGAAGCAACGGTTGAGCCTGCGGGATGTTGAATATCTCTGCCATTTCTGCCGTACAGGCGATCGGGCTGATATCTTCACAGGCGGTGGACCATTCAAGTTTGAAGCGTGCACGCAGTATGCGCAGGATAGATTGGCCCGGGCCTTTCTCGGGGAAGTCGATAGCACTTGCCCCTTTAAGGAATAGCTCTGGTGCATAGGTCATTACCAGCATACGAGGTTCATTGTTAACCTCACGCAGTCTGCTGATACAGGTGATTGCCTGACTATGGAGATTTTCCGGCAAGTGACTGGTCTGCGCAGCATTAGCCTGGTAATTGTGCAGGGACAAAAATCGCGAGGTGGGATCAAGACCCTGACGTAGCATTGCATCGGTAAACGAGGTAAGGCAGGTATCAGACGCGGGAGACAGTGTCAGGACCTTGTAGCCACTGCCCTGTTTGCGTTCGATATAACCGTCCTGCACCAGCATGTCCAGTGTGCGCCTGATGGTAACCCGGGAGATCTGAAAGTGCGATGCCAGTTCACTCTCGGTCGGTATGCGGCCACCGACCGGATAGCGACCGGCCTTGAGACGATCAAGTATCTCGCGATAGGCTTGCTCGTATTTGGGTGTAGCGTCAGTGGCCACGTGCTGATTCTGTTCCATCAAGATTTGCGTTACTTTCTGCAAGCGTTTGTTCGTGATCTCTCAATACACGTCGGTTGATCTTTCCGGATGATGTCATCTCGAAGCTATCGACAAACTCAATTTCACGTGGCGCTTTGTAGGCCGCCAGATGCGAACGAACATGTTCCTTTAACTCATCTGCAAGTTCATCGCTCTGCATATGGCCAACACGCAGTTTGATGAATGCCTTGACGATAGACCCGCGATCGGCGTCTGGCTTGCCCACAACGGCGGCTTCAGTCACGGCAGCATGTGCCAGCAGGCTCTCTTCTATTTCTGCAGGGCCAATGCGAAAACCTGAAGACTTGATCAGATCATCCGAGCGGCCCTTGTACCAGTAATAGCCCTGTTCATCGCGAACGGCGAGATCATGGGTGCGCAGGTAAGGCCCCAATTTCATTTCATCTTCCTTGTCAGGGTTATTCAGATACCCGATAAAACGTGTGGGTGACTGATTGCCAGTGACAATCTCACCGGGCTCACCATCGGCAACGTCTTCGCCGTCGGCATCCACCAGTCTAACATCGTGGCCTGGATACGCGCGCCCCATTGAACCCGGTTTTCGATCGTACAGTGCGCTGCAATTACCGATTAAATGATTGACCTCGGTCATGCCATAAAACTCATTGCAAACAACGCCGAGTGCGTCTTCGGCCCAGGTTAATGTTTCGGATGCCAGTGCTTCGCCCCCCGTGCAGATCACGCGCAAGGCAAGCTCGTATTCCTTACGTGGTTCCAAAGTTCGTGCAAGACGTTTAATTGCTGTGGGTGCCAGAAAAGTATGCGTCACCTTGTGGCGCGCCATGAAGGTATATCCCTGGCGTTCAGAAAAACGCTCGAGCGATGTCGCTATCGGCCGGCCAGCCATCCATGCCGGAAACACCATGTCTAGCAAGCCGCCCACCCAGGCCCAGTCTGACGGTGACCAGAACACAGCGTCATCGTCTTGCATGGAAAGATTGAAAAACAGGTTGATTGACGGGGTATAGGCTGCCAGCACCCGGTGTCCGTGCAGGATGCCCTTGGGCTTACCGGTGGAGCCCGAGGTATACATGAGCAGGGCTGGATCATCGGCGCCGCCATATGCTGGCGTGAAGTGCGTTGCAGTTGATTCGAGTGCATGCACCAGATCAAGCTCTTCCCTTTTCGGATCTCTTAGCAATACGTGTTGCAAGTGCGGGAATAAACTGGCGCGCTGTTCCCGCAATGCGCTCCATGCAGAATCAGCGGTTAATAGCACTTTCAGCTGACAGTCGTTTAATGCGTGGCGCAATGTCTCTGGCCCATACAACTGTGACAGGGTCACTGCAACAGCGCCGAGCTTGCAGATCGCCATATGGGCAACAGCGGTATCGGGATGCTGACCTGTGTGAATACCGACAAAGTCGCCGGGGCCATATCCAAGTTCGTGCAGGGCGTTAGCAAGATTGCTGGCTGCGGTATCGACCTCGGCAAAGGTCCAGGTATGGACAACACCTTGCTCATCCTCATAGATCATCGCTGTGCGATCCCGTGATTCCGGCCCCAGATGCTGACCCACCGTCATGTGAAATAGATTCACGTTGTCAGGCCATTCAATCTGCAATTGACTGTCCCGCCGCACCAGGTTCAACCGCGCCAGTGTGGTTGCATCCATGTTGTAGGTACTTGAATCAAATTCGCGCAGGTCCGAATTAGTCATGTCGGTTGGTGATGTCATGTGGAGTCCTGTACTGATGTTTCGGCCAGAATCAGCTGTGGCAGTTTGCCTGCCAGTGGTTTGATGGTCGCTGTGGTTGCAGATGTCGGTACCGTGTCGAGAGATACAACAGACAGTGTGTCAGCACCATCAAAACGAACCATCGCAAAGTCTCCATCGCTACCTGTTGTTCGCTTTACGATTCTCGCTGTACCGTTGAGCCTTAACCATTGGCCTTCGCTGCTACCACACAGGCAACTGCGAACAGGTGGCAGGCTGGTACGGAAACACGCCATACACTGTCTTGCGATGATTTTTCCGTCTTTCAGGCCATCGACATAGGGCGTAAGCCAACCGGCGTTGAGTTGGTATTCAAGTGTAAGGGTGTGATCAATCTTCACGGCGCACTGCACAGAATAGTGGTGGCAGCTGTTGTGCAAACTCCGCCGTGCGTATCTGCCAGTGCGTAGCGCGGTGGAGTAGTGCGTTGCAAAGCGGCATGATAGCGACCTTCAATCTGCATCGCACAGCTGGCAGTCTGGGCAACGCCGGTTGCACCCACAGGCGCTCCCTGCCCCAGCAAGCCACCCGAGGGATTGACGGGGCAGTCACCTTTTAACGAAAATCTATCTGTTTCGAGGTCGGCATGAAAATCTTCACACAAGCCAAGTGCAATCAACGCCTGCAGTTGAGCGCCAGCGTAGGCATCATAGACCTCGGCCAGTTGAATGGATGCCGGGGTTATACCTGCTTCGTTACAGGCGCGTTGCATCGCTTGCGTCTTGGCCTTAAAAGCGCCGGGCTCTTCACGGTTACCGAGATGGGCATGATCCGACGCAGCCCCGATTCCCGCTATTCGTGCTGACCGTTTTCGACTGGCAGGGAGTGCTTCTGTCGCAGACAAAATGACCGCAGCTGCACCATCACTGAGTGGAGAGCAGTGCAATCGTCGATACGGCGATGCTATCGCGGGAGAGTTCTCGATGTCTTGTTCAGTATGCTGCCGGCCCAGGTGGGCATTTGGATTATGCGCGGCGTTGGCCCGATTACCGATGGTCACTGCTGCGAGGTGTTTGTCTGTTGTTTTGTGTGTGTCGGCAAACATTTGATAGGACAGCGCGTATAACGCGGTCGATGTTACTCCTGTCATGCCGTCGGTCCAGGCGTCAAACGAATATCCATACAGCGTGCGGACGGCGTTAGCTGATAATTGCGAGGCAGACGGATCAACGCCGATCACAGCAACATGTTTGACTGTCCCCGATTGGATCGCCCTGGCGGCCGCATGAATGGCCAGTTGCCCCGAGGCGCCGCCACCTTCGATGCGAGTTGTCGCCACACCATGCAGACCGTTGTCACTGGCCAGAATCGATGCCGGATTCAGTTGCAGCGTAAAAAAATCACTTTCAGAGGCAACGAACAATGCATCGATGTCGGTTTTCTCCAGTGTCGATTGCAAAAGTGCTGCATGGAATGCCGAAAACGCCCAGTCACGAAACGACGAACTGTCCTTACGCCGATTGAATGGTGTTAGTGCGGACCCGGAAACGGCAACCTGCGGAATTAGTTTCATGCGTCGCGAAAACGTAGTCGTGGCTCGATGTTCTGGGATACTAATGTGTACTTAACATATTTGTAAAGACAAGTTATATTATCGTGAGTCTCCCGGACGCTTGTCCGCTACTGACTTTGCGGCGTTAAGGACCCTGTGCCCTCTCAACACTTGCCAGTTATCACCCCCGGCTACCTGACCATTGCGGCTGCCCTGTGCTTCTGTGCCGGCGGACTCTACGGCTGGAGCGCCCTGGTGCCCGTCATAGAAAATACGTTTGCCGGATCAACCGCTCAGGCGGGTCGGGTGTTCTCGATCGCCATTGTCTCGTTCACTGCCGCTGTACTGCTGATACCACGGCTCACTGATGCTGCGCGTAGCCTGTATGCCAGTGGCATGATTGGAATCGCGGGTGTTTTCTGCTTGTTGCTGGCCAGCATTGCCGGGAGCTATTGGCAGTTTCTGGTGTGCTTCAGTGTTGGCTTCGGCTTTGTCAGCGGGGCGCTGTATATTAATGTGCTGACAATGGTGGCAACTACACAACGAGCACGATGGCTGACCCCTGTGATGGTGGCGATGTTTGGTTTCGGTGGGGTAGTGTTCGGCCCACTGTGGCGTCAGATGGCGGCGCATGGCTGGGAGGCAAAGTCTTTATTGCCATTGGCCGTGTTGTTATTGATAAGCTCGGTGGTGGCGATGCATGCCGACAAACAATCCAATGCGTTGTGTTTGAATTCACTCTCACCATGGCGTTTCTTGCAATCTCAAGCCCAACGCAGGAAAACGAACGAACCGCAAGCACGGTACGACAAACCCTTTTTTTTGATATGGGCAATATTTGCCACCGGTTCTACTGCAGGTCTGATGGTGCTTGGCCTGGCTTCAAAAATCATTGAGCACAGCGGCGGCTCAGTAAATATTGCCAGTGCCGGTATCGCCGGAATAGCACTTGGCAACACAATGGGGCGGCTTTCAGTCAGTGCGCAACTGTGCTTCATGGGTGTAACTTCGGTTGCGTTATTGGCGACACTGGCCGGTGGCACCGGCATACTGATTGTGTTGGCCAGTGTTACTGGCGGATCAACAGCCTTCGGGCTTTCTCTGGTTGCTCTGGGTTACGGCGTTACGGCATCGGTAATTCCGGTTATGGTGCAACGGCAATTCGGTGCCGCAAATTTTTCGAGGGTATATTCCATCATCTTTACCGCCTGGGGGATGGCCGGGCTGGCCTCGCCATGGTTAGCAGGTATCCTTTTTGACGCTAGCGGCAACTTTTCATCAGCCCTTCAGCTGGCACTCGCAACCACCACTCTAAGTGGCTTATTATTGCTATGGTTTGCAGCCTTGGATAGCACTCTTGTGAAGCGACACTTTTTGTAAACGCGTTTATCGCAGACAATGCCATATGAACCGCCTACAGTCTCGTGTTCTTTGAAGTGATAACAGACTTGGTTCGAGCCCACCACAGCGAAGCGCTAATACACACTGAGTGTTCGTGGCCACAAACGATGTAGAAACACGATAAACCGATGAAGATGCAATGCGGTTTTATTTGCTCTTGATCTACCCGCGTTTAACCAGCTTTTAGAGTAATCGTGTAGACGGGTCGGCGCGCCATGAATGCCCGTACCGATAACAATAGTTCTTCACCGACCTCTTGAGTTTTCGGTCTGCTTGAATCCAGGCTTTTCAAAAAATGAAAGCCCCGGCAAGGATGTAAAATTGCACGACAGCGCACAGCCCGCCGGGGCGTAATTCAATCACGCGGATACAGTAGCTTTTTCTTCCGTTTCGGCTATGGCCATTGACGCTTTTCGATGCTCCCTGACCAACATCACCCCGACTACCAGCCAACACAATACAAGAAAGACGTTAAAGGCAAAGAACCCTGTTGTTGACAGCGCCAGGAGTTGCACACCCACCAGAACGGTTATCGCAGCAAGGCCGTCACCAAGGCGAACATAGAGGGTATCAATGGCCGGCTTACCACGGAACTTCATCGCCGAACTTACCGGCAACCACAGCACGTGACGGGAGGTATTATTTAATGAGTAGTCCGTGGCGTTCTCGGCGATTTTCATCATCTTGACTACAGCCAGCACAGGCAGCAATGCCATCACTGTGTAGGATGTCAGGGCGATAACCGGCAATATCAACAGGAGTGCCGCAAAGCCTCCGAACTTCAGCAATCTTGAAGCGACAAAGGCCTGCAGCAGCAGCGCTAAAATATTTACCCAGAAAAAGAAGTTGCCATAAAATGCAGTCGTACCGTCACGAACAAATGCATTTATAGAACTTTCATCAGTGATGCCTTGCTGTTGCGCATCATTCGCCAGAGATTCCTGTATAACTCCGAATAACAGGTTTTCACCATTAGTGTTTACCCAGTTGGTCAGCATAGTGACCAGCGCCGCCAGTAACAGGAACTTGCTAAGCAGCACAAGTTTTGCTCCACCCCAAATACTGGGTTTGTCAGCAACGACCGCTTCTGTTTTTGGCGCATTATCCAGATCAGCTTGTGCATGAGCAGCTTCTCGCTTGGCCACCATACGAACTATAAATATGGACGCAAGCAACGGGATGATGGCAACCACCAGCAGTGCTTCGGTGGGCATGATGCCGGAACCCACTAACACATTGACGATCCAGGAACCGAAAGCCGCACCGGAAGTAGCGCCTATCGCGATAAAGGGCAACATTCTTTTTCCACGCTCATTGGTATAGATGTCAGCGGCGAAAGTCCAGAACTGAGCAACCACAAATACACTGAACATCCCGACCCACAAGTAGTAGACGACGCCCATGAGTGCGAACCCTTCAATGAAGAAGTTTGGTTGCAAAAACCAGAAAATAATCATATTAGAGATGCAGAAGAGCGTTGCACGCGTAAATAAAGTTACCCTGTCCCATTTCTCTGCGAGCTGTGCATACCATCCGACGACAAACAGCAGAATGATACTCTGCAGGAAACTGGAATAGGCCTTGACCTCCATTTTTGAAAGGCCCTGGACATCCGATACAGCAATCCACCCTTCGCGCAAGGGTTTGATAAAATAGTACGCAAGGAGGATTAGAAACACGTTTGCAAACATAAGCAACGCGGTGGTGCCTTCACCAGGCTTTACATCGGTAAAGAGGCGAAGAAAGCGCTCCTTAGCAGATAGCTGAGGTATATCGGTTATTGCATGCTGAGACATATTATTCCAAACCAAGATGGCATAGGATGATTGTTGTAAATAACTATAGGAGCCTGCGCGGTAGAAGTCTACGCGGCGATACAAGTGCCGCGGGAGGATCCCACTGCTTTAAAGCAAAATACGATCACTTGCAGGCGCATAAGTTATTCAGTTGTAAAAAAACACCCCCATTCAGGGCTAGTTTGTTGTATCAGAGATTCTGCCGCGCAGATTCTGAGCATTGCAGAATTCCATCTTTACACTGTAAAAAAGACAGCATCATTTCCAGATCAACAATCGGAATCTCTCTGTTGGTTTCCCATAGTCTGTTGATCTGGAAAATCGGATTGACTAAAAAGTTGTACTGGAAACTATTAGTGCCGTTAATCATGTATGGGATGGTTTTTTAGTAACCACGGCCATACCGGTGAAATAAAGTACGTTGCACTAACCCAGAAAAGCCCTGGCACTGCCTCAGATACAAGTATCGTCGTTATAACTAAGGGTTGTACCCGGAAACTGAATTTATTTCGCCGGAAACTACACTTAGTAGTGGCAGAATTCTTTATGCGTGCCACATAGTGAAAATTGATATTGCTTAACCTGCCGGACCACACGTTTCATGCGATTTAGCAATACAGTCAATTATTGGCATTTTACAATGTTTTAATTTTAACATCGGCGTGTATACTTGTCACCTAGCATACATGCCTAAGTATTTCGAAAAGTTTAAAAACCATTCTACATTGCCATGAAGTCTGCACCTTAACAAGAACGTGCCATGGCTTGAATGGACAAAGAACTGGCTGGCAACACTGACTGCGGCTCAACCCAAAAATTAAAAAAAATGGTTGCGCCGAACCATTGCCGCCTTCGATTGTCGCGAACGAAAAGCAACGCGAAAATCGCGTTTTACGTGATTTTTCCAAAACCCACATCAAATCTGGTGACAAAGTATGGGAGTAATTGTGCACAAATCCAACACCGAGACTAAAGGCTGCAAGAAACACTCATGGCAGATTGCGGTGACGCAACATTTGCTGGCTGGTCTGATTACGCTGCTGTGGGCCGGTGGGTCCGTACACGCGGCGGAGACTCGTGTCATTGTAGCTGACCCCACATTAAGTGCCGGGCCGATACACCGCCTGTTTCTTGGAGCGGACTATCGTGATCTTTGGACTACTCCCGTTGAGATTGAAGTCCTTGACCTCAGTACCGAGGCCGGTGGGCTAACACCGCAATTTCGGGTCGGAGGCGCTCAGACCTTTGGACTTGCCTTGAAAGGTGCCGACGGCAAGAGCTACACCTTTCGCAGTCTTATTAAAGATCAGGCTCTAAACCTTCATGAATCGCTCAGAGGCTATGCCACCGGCAGAATATTTCAGGATCAACAAGCCGCGCTGCATCCGGCAGCCACAAGCATGGTTCCCCCTCTGGCAAAGGCGGCGGGAGTGCTGCACAACACCCCTCGGCTGGTGCTATTGCCAGACGATCCTGCGCTCGGCGAGTTTCGTGAACTCTTCGCAGGTCGACTCGGTACGATAGAAGAGTTTCCGACTCCGGCATCTGATGACTACGCCGGCTATGAAGGGGCCACCGAGATTATCAAGTCATTTGATATCGTGACTCAGTGGCTTGCCAGTCCTGAGGTAAGAATCGACGCGCGCGAGCTATTGCGACTTCGTTTATTTGACTTTTTCCTGGGCGACTGGGATCGCCACGCCAACAATCATCGATGGGCCAAATTCCCCGGCAAACCAGAGTGGCAGGCCATTCCGGAAGATCGAGACAATGCCTTTGTCGATTTTCAGGGTGCGCTGCTGTCGTTGGCCAGACCGTTTGAACCACGACTGTTTAGATTTAAAGAAGACTATCCCACTAGCTTTGGTCTGACCACACAGGGCTGGCCGATCCACCGCTGGTTTTTGGCAGAACTCGACCACGACACCTGGATCGAGATTGCCAACGACCTTCGTAGTCGAATCACAGACGATGTTATCGAAGAGGCCGTTAGCCTTATGCCAGAGGCTTACAAAGAGTTAAGTGCAGCGAAACTGGCAAGCACGCTAAAAGCGCGGCGTGACAAAATTCCCGAGATCGCAGAGCGTATCTACCGCTATATGGCTGCGGAAATCGATGTTCAGGCGACAGATAAAAGCGAGCGCTTCGATTTGCGCAACCTTGGTAATGGAAAGCTTAATGTAAGCGTAGCTTTGGATAACGGGGAAGCCCCCTACTTCAGACGTCAAATCAGTGATAAGGAGACAAAATCAGTAAGAGTCTATCTTGGAGGTGGCCGCAATACACTTGTTTGTCACGATCTAGGCAAAAGCTCAATCAAGATTGATGTTATCGGCAGCAGTGTTAACGACAGTCTGCAGGGCTGTGAAGGTGCAAACCTGCGCTTTACAGAAAATGAGGAAGTGGAGCTCCGCAAGACCGAGCTACGCGTATCACCAAATCCATTCGATAAAGTGGGCCTGCCAAGCCTTAACGTCCCACCCGAATCTGATCGGCCGCGAGACTGGCGTTCCGGAATTTTACCCAACTATATCGCACGAGTCAGCTCTAACGAAGGCCTGGTAGTGGGCGGCGGATTCACCGTAACAAACTTTGAGTTTGGCAAGAATCCTTTTGGTCATAGTCACTCGCTCACCGGCGGTTTGTCACTGACACGCGGCGTTGCTGAAGCAAGTTACAGCGGAAAGTTCCAGCATTGGAATCCCAAACTCAGGTCGTCACTTGATGCCAGCATTTCCGGTATCACACAAGCTGATTTCTATGGTTTTGGCAACGACACATCGGATGACGGCGACAGCGACCTTTTTGAAACCGAACAGACACGTACCACTATCACACCAGCGCTGGACTACTACGTGACGCCAGCGCTCAGTTTTTTCTCCGGTGCTGGATTTAACTATAATTCGCTTGATGATGACGAAGACACCTTGCTTAACCAACTGGCACCGCTAGGGGTTGGCGACTTCGGTTGGCTCAAACTATTCGGCGGCCTTGACTATGACACCCGGGATCGGACTGTGCTTAACAGCTCAGGCCTGCACATTCGCCTTGAAGGTAGCCATTCTCCATCGGTCTGGGATGCAGACGGCTCTTTTACCGCCGTAGACGGTGAAATCGCCGGGTTTTTCGATGTAGGATCTAAGTCTCTGCTGGCTCTACGAGCCGGTGGCAGACATGTGGCAGGCTCGTTTCCCTTCCAGGAAGCTGCCTACATAGGCGGGGCCGCGAACGTGCGCGGACTCGATACAAACCGCTTCGCCGGTGACGCTTCGGCTTTCGCCAGCGTAGAATTAAGGCATACATTAGGAGAAGCTTCCGCTTATTTTGCGCGGGCAGAATACGGTGTGTTTGCCTTTGCAGATGTCGGGCGAGTGTTCCTGGACGACGAAGACGATGAGGATGACCTCCACCCATCAGCCGGCGGTGGTATCTCGGTTTCCGCTCTGGATCAAACGTTTCTGTTGTCACTGGCCATCGCTCGCAGTGAAGAAAGGACCTCGGGTGTCTTCAGTGCAGGCTTCAGTTTTTGATGTGATGTTAATACCAGTCAGGTGACCGTGCGGTCACCTGTGTCACGCTCATGCGGATTCATACGTGGCAGATAATTACCCCGGCGGGGGTACACAGCTAACAGCGCATTCCCTGCCGGGAGCCTTCATTTTGAAAGCCTAAAACAAAGCAAAAAAGTCTTTGTGCGGCCGACCAGCTCTGCGGGTACCCGTGTTCGGACCAAAGTAAATCAGAAAACAGAGGACAGACTATTGATGCGTCAACTGACCTCAGAATACCGTCCTCTGTAATCTGTACCGCCATCCAGGGCGCGCACCGTCCGCCACACAATTACTCTCAAAACTGATTAGACGCGGGCACGAAGGACGTTGCTTGCGATCTTCTAACGATGGGTTACAACAGCTGCCCAAATAAAAGCCTTGATCCCACAAGGCCTGGAAAGCATTCGACTACTCTCAGTCTTTATTTGAAACACAACGATAATCGTAAAACTGACGATCATTGTAAGCTCAGCGTGAAGGATCTATCGATCAAAAAAAGGATACTTGAAACAGCATCGCTTCAATTTAGAACGACTGATCCAGTCGCAGCATGAATCCCTGCCTGCTGGCTTCAACAGCAATAGGGGGAGCCGCAGAACTGCCCTCGGTAGCACGCAATTTATAAAACACTTTCACAACGAAGTTGCTAAGAGCTGCTGAAGCCAGAACATCAACTGGAAAATGCTCTTGTGCTTCGACGCGCGCCCAGGCCACAGCAGCAGCGCTGCCAATAGCACCCACCTTGATCGACTTGCGCAACCAGGGTTGTTTAACCACTGCATTCAAATTCTGTTCAAGCAGAATTGCAGAAGAAAATGCACCACTCGAGTGTCCCGACGGAAAGCTACGGGTGTCTCTTTCATTGGGCCGTTCGCGCTTAAAGGTTCTCTTCCCGGTTTCAACAATACCCGCTACAGTACCGAAGGCCAGTGCATTCGTTACGACCCGATGAGTTGGAAAAGCAGAGTCTCCCGCAGGAGTTGGCGTAAAAATACTGGATAGCACCATACCTGCGACCAATGCATCTCTTAAGTCATCACTCGTGCCTGAGGCTCTACTCTGACTACCAAAAATGGGGGTGTGGTCCGAGGCCCAATCTGAAATGTTGTCATCCGCTCCGGTTACGCCGATGACGGCGGCAGCGGTTAAAGGTATCCAGGTTCCCCGCTCCATAGCAGATTCTTTCGCGATCTTTACCGTTCTCTCCATGGAGGGTAGCGTTGCTCTGATCTTTCCGCAGCCGGTTATCAGAGGCAGGAGAACTGCCACAATGACCGAGGCATTTAACAATGGCGATGAGATCATAAGTTACCTCCAAAATTGCCTTTAAACACAACGAACCCAGCGCAATGTGACAAATTATTTGTTCCTGAATTAAGTATATTTATATGATCTTGCTCCTGTTTGATCTCCACCCGGCCAGTTGCCGAAACAGGTGAACGATAATTCAGTATTTATGACACTGTTAAACAGCCTGGTGAGTGAGAGGATAAAAACACCAGGGTAAACCGCAACACAAGAATGCTATGCGATAGATACCGCCCGGCATTATAGCGTCACGGCCAACAAATGCCAGACCCTGAATCTACACAACTGTTGGTAACTACAGGCTCAACAACCCGCGACGCATCCAAAGTCACTATTTATTTTTTAGCACGCACTCAGCCTGAATTTATTAGCAGTACGGCGCTTGCCATGACCACGCTCTCGCTACGTAGACTTCTGGTCATTTTTTTTCTTATCAAACTCTGTGAAGTCCACCCCGCGCTCAGCAGAATACATTCGCATGGTACGCAACGAATCTACAGCGCCTGACAAGTTGTCAGCCACTGAACGCATGAGACTGGAGGCCGCCATCGCGTCGTTTTCGATCACTGCCATCAACTCTCTGGCACCAATACGCAGGAATATACAATCCTCTAAGGTGACAAGGTCGAGTGAGCGCTCTTCCTTCAGGATAACTGAGAGATCCCCTATCAATCGTCCCGGTACAATTTCAGAAACCAATCGCGTTTCGCCATTCATGGCCGGCCAATACAGCCCGGCTAAGCCTTTGATACACAGATACGCTGCATCTGCCTTCTCGCCTACTGTAAAGATTTTCCGACCGGATTCTGCCTTGTACCACTGAGAGCCAAATGCCAGCAGACGTTGTTGTTTTCGATCAAGTTTGCCAAACAGCTCGGTTCCGGCAATCGCGCCGATTTTTCGATTGAGGTCCTGACGTGCATCCAGATCCTGCAGTTCTTGCTGACGTGCGCCACCGTCAATCCGACCGTCAACAATTTCTACATACAGATCATAATCTTCGGGGGCCGTCACCTGGCGTTCGATGAAAATCTTGATAGCATCCGGCATCAGTTTGCTAACGCGTCTCCTCATGAGAGCACGCTCTTCTCCAGCATGGCTGGCAAGGGAGTTTCCAAGGATCAAAATATCAGGCTTTTTAATTCCCGCCCGACTGAAGGCAACTCGCTCCCTGAATACGGCTGGCAGATTGCCACCGCCTGAAGATGTCGACAAATCGTAAATAGATTGTGCAGCCAGTCGTCGTAACCCATGCTCACTCAAAACATCAACGATAGTATCCTCAATCACTGACTCACGTGCTCCGGCAATACTTGATATTCGTCCAAATATTGCATTGCCCATCATTGTCATCACCGGAAAGTATTTCTCGGGGTCGATGGGCTCGAAAATTTCATTCAGCGCTGCAACCATTTGCACAGAGCTCGTCTTGCGTATCTGCAGCACTCGCTCCTTGAAGGTTTTATCGAATGCCGGCCCGATCTGTTCAGCCGAAAAAGCAAAGGGCACTGTAAGCATTAGTGAATAGTCTTCCGGCGGGAGTTCGTCATCTCCAACGTCACGTCGCTTTTTAATGATAGCGCCGAGGCGCTGATAGACTTCTTCATCCATATTGAGTCGCTGGAACAGCGGATGATTTGTGCCATCATTACCAAAGGTTGCCGTCAGGCTTTCGATCAGAGTGGCAGACATTTGCATCAATTCATCTGCGATCCCCTGCTCGCGCAATATACGCACAAAGTTTTTGTCTTCAGACAGAGACAGCTGGGTCAACATGCGGGTTGGCAATGCATACAGTAGATTGCTGCCGAGAGGGGATACAGGGTTGAACTTATCGGGATCAAAGCCATAAACGATGTCATCCACCTCAGCTTCCTTCAGACGTTTTGCAATCTCGGGTCTCAAACGAACGATTGCATCTGTCAGTTCCTTTTGACTGCCGGGCTCCAGCCGCGAACGAAGGGCTCTACGCACCATGAAATCGTCGATTCCCATTGCCTCGACCAACTGAAACCACCATTCACGGATATCTTCAGAAGATTGCAGGCCAGCTACTGTTGGATCAACCCAATCAGCATGAAGAGGATCGTCGCTATTACCAGATTGCCTGGCCTTTAACTGAAAACTGTCTGAATCAGAGAGAGCATCCGCACCTTCAATCGGCCGGTTCTTGAATGGCATCAGAAGGTTTTCGCCAAGAGTGCCTCGCAGTATGTGCGGATTAGAGTGTGCATACCCTATTCGCTTAGCCAGGGTTACTTGATGTAATGTGTTTAAATCGTGCCCGGCGATCGTCACCGATCCATGTTGTGGAATTACTTCACGCGTAAGCAGGTCTGCGAATGCCAGCGCAGCAGTTTCATTATCAGCCTTAACAGCGATACGGGCTCCTTGTGGAATGGTTAAATTGATGTTCTCCAACACGGCAGTACCTTCTTCATCGCGAACGGTCACATCACTAATCTTGATTTCACCTTTCAAGCTGATATCCGCCTTTGGCGAACCTTCAAGCAAGCTTTCGTGCACCAGCGATTTCGGCGCGAAACGCTCAGTGACAACCTCCCACCGCAAAGCCATATCCTGGGCCTGATTGTAGTAAGCCAGGAGTTCTTTCCAGGGTGAAGACATGTCTTTATAAGCCGCCAGTGCAGCCACCAGAGCTCCGACAGAGATTTCTCCGAGGATCGCCAGATAGCCGCCAACGGCATAGAAAAAAAACGGCGTTAGCTGATTGATCATATTGTTCAGAAATTTCATAAAGAACTTTTTCTGATAGATCTCAAAGCGAATGTCGTAAAGGTTACCCAGGCGATTGGAAAACATAGACAGTCTGTATCGCAATCCACCATTGACACGGATATCGCTCACCCCTGCGGCAGTCTCACCAATATCGGCCGCAAGTTTACGAACCTCCTGTATACGTGTTTTATTAAGCAGATTTATTTGACGTTGTAACTTCGGAATGAGCCAGGCCTGCAATGGGATCAGGGCAATAGCCGCCAGTCCGAACCAGAAACTCTGAGCGAACAGAAACGTCAGGATGGTGAGCATTTGACCAGTGAGGAGAATTGGCTGCGATAACATATCGCCCATAAGCCCACCCATTGGCTCGGCTTCTGATGTCACCATCGAAACCAGCTCACCCTGACTTGTGTTTCGAAAATACGGCCTGGGGAAGCGCAGGATGCGTGTCAGGAGCTGGTACCGGAATCGTCGCAGCATCCGTTCAGACAGCACACCTTTCATGGTGTTTAGCCGCATCTTCAACAACCCGGTTGCGAGAACAGTCAGTATGAAACCGGCACACAGGAGCATTAGAAACTGAACCTGACTGAATTCGATTCCCAGAACAAATATACTGTCGCCAGTTCCGCCAATCGCATCGTTGATGATGCGCTTGGGAAGCTCAAGAGTAAGAAAGAGAACCGGAAAGGTCAGAAGGGTGATCAGCAACAAAATAATCTGATCTTTCTTCGAGTATTTCCAAATAAACTTAAAAAGACTCTTTTCCATGAAATGTTCTCTTCAGGACTAAATACCGTTGGCGGGTGCCGAGCATTCGGCCAAAGCGTAAACCCGGAGTTTTACATATCCGACAGCAAGCGGGAATGCGCAAAATTGGAGCCAGCAGGCACTCAACAAGGAGCGCTCCGATGAACGAGACAAGACATTAGTTCACTCGAACTATGAGTGCAAACACCATATGGTATGTATTCCGAAACACGTTTTTAGGGAGAGCGATAGAGCGAACGTCTTGCGGGCTTACTGGACGACTTTTATATTTACACGTATATACTTATACGCGAAAAGTCAGACACTTATACCATTGCTAGTTGAAAGTTCGCGCCTGCACACTGTCAAGCTCAAAAGGGAGAGCCTAACCGGTATCCAGGTAGAGATCGAAATCGAAGACAGAAAGTGAATCTTGCTAAGCCGCAACAGCAGAGGTTGCCCTAAGGGTGAATTCGGGGCGGCGTACAATATAAGATTCGACAGGCCTCCACCATTGAAGCCTCATTTAGTTGTCTTGTCACCCTAAATGCCCAGCGTGCGATTATTGCAATCAGCATGTCAAACAAATCAATTAGTTATTTTTTTATCAATATGTTACCCACCAGAGCACACAGGAATGACAATAAAATCTCTAGTGCCAATTATCACGATTCTGTTTTTTACTCCGATGATTTTATCTGGAGATGAAAGACAGAACTATTGTATGCATATCGGGGATATCGCCCGCGCAGCAATGGCTGCCATGCATGCAGGCGTACCACTGGATGTGATGTTATCGCTGGTCAGTGACGAGACAGCAGCAGGGGTAGTCAGAGCAGCTTATGAATACCCTCGAGAAACCTCGGCCGAGGATCAGAAAGCATCCACCAGGCAGCTGGTGGAATTGGTTATATCCCACTGTGTAAAAGATGGAAATACGCGCTAGCTGACAGTCAACGATGCACCATTATCAGCGGTACTGATCCCAAGAATGACCGGCACTGCAATTTTTGCCCATTCGTCTGGTTTAATAAAACTTCTGGCCTGATCACCGAAGCAACTCTCAAGCATTTTGGTATGAATGACTCCGGGATTCAATGCAACAGAAACCATTGATGCCGGTAAATCCTCAGCCAGCGCCTTGCTCATCCCCTCTATCGCCCACTTACTCGCGCAGTACGGAGCAACATCAGCGTTTACACCACGACCCCAGCCACTACTAAAATTCACAATAGTCCCACCACCGTTTTCAATCATTAGCGGGCAGAACTGCTGAATTACATGGTAGACGCCCTTTATGTTGATATCGATCACCGAGGAAAACTCATCAACCGGAACCTCCCACAACGGAGCATTGGCATTAATTATTCCAGCGTTATTCACCAGGATATCCGGTACCAGGCCTTGCTTCGTTGTTTGCACACACCATTGTTTTACCGAATCAAAATGCGCCAGATCAACCACACTAAAATGCTGTGTCGGGTAGCGCGTAGCTAATGCGGCCACATGTGACTCTGATCGTCCGCTACCGATCACTCGATGGCCATTTGCTATGAATTCCTCAGTCATCGCTCGACCAAGGCCACGAGTAACACCCGTGATTAAAATAGTTTTTTTACTCATTTAGAAATCCATTCCTGTCACGTTACGAATACTCATCTGAAAACCATTTTTCAACTTGTGGGCAGATGCATTTGCTTCAGCAAGTGACGAGCCTGGTGATGGCCTGGCCAACAAACTTTATTGACATTGACCAGTAAAATGAAACTGTGAACTGTTCCCCACCCGATGCCTACTACGCCCTGACCACTATCATCAGTGAACAGTCACGCTGACAACCACAACGTGCGGCAATCTCGCTGACCAGGCTAATAATTCTGTCAACTCCCACGAAAGTGTTTTTCGCGTCGATAAAAACCGCAGCGGCATATCTAAGTGTACAATCCAGAGAATGACCACTGATAAAATATTTATGTTAATGGGGTGTGCCCTCTCCGGCTCCGGTGTGGCACTTGGAGCATTCGGGGCTCACGGGCTTCGCAAACTATTGTCGAGCGAAATGCTCTCTGTGTACCAGACAGGAGTTCTTTATCAACTCATCCACGGCATTGCTCTTCTGGTTGTTGGTTTGATATGGCGGCAGTTCGGTGGATCATTGGTCAGTAGTGCCGGTTGGTTTTTATTTACCGGAACCCTGCTCTTCAGCGGCAGCTTATACATACTCTCTATGACCAGTGTTCGCTATGTTGGACTACTGACACCTCTTGGGGGCGTTGCATTTATTATCGGCTGGGCATTACTTTTTGCAGGCATACTTCGATCGACATAACTTTCCTGGCTGCGCACTTTTCAGTCTGTCTGTATCCCTCTAAGTTGAACCAATGATCACGCCTCATAAGGTCTGGCAACGACCGGTATAATGGTGCTTATAGGGCAAGTATACAAGGTACAACCTTCGGTCAATCCAATTGCAATTAACCAATACAATTCTCACCGAACTGCCGACTACAACTGTTGTTCTACTGACTTTAATGGCAACCGGTGTAGGCATGTTGATCGGAAGCGTCGGGGTTGGCGGTATCTTGCTGGTCCCTGCTTTGATCTATCTTGCCGGGATTGACATTCACATTGCAATTGCAAGCTGTCTGTTTAGCTATGCATTCAGCGGATTGATGGGCGCATGCTTATATGCCAGACAAGGATCAATTCGCTGGTCCAGCGGTCTTTGGTTATGCGCTGGTGCTATGCCAGGCGCCTGGCTGGGCGCTACTCTGGTCAATCAGTTAACAAGTAATTGGGTGACATTGATAATTGCCGTTTTTATTCTATTTGCCGCCTGTAACGCTATTCGATCTGAGCAGGTAAATCGTGTACAACAACCATCAGATAACACAACACAAGTGCGATTTGATCAACCACTACCATTGCTGATTGTCGGTTTACTCACAGGTATAGGCTCTGCACTCAGTGGCAGTGGCGGTCCCCTTATTTTAGTACCAACACTGGTATGGCTAAATTGGCCGGTACTCAGCGCGGTAGGTCTGGGGCAGCTAATTCAAATTCCGGTTTCATTATTAGCGGACGTTGCAAACTTTCATGCCGGCACAATCGACCTGCCACTGGCAATAGGAATCGCCGCCACATTAACTGTGGGCGTAGCGCTGGGAGCACGAATTGCTCATCGTCTACCAGCAAATCTATTGCGTAAGCTGGTTATTGCTGCACTGTTGTTTGCCGCAGCATGGATGATCTTACATTCTGTTGTGAGTCTGCTGGCAGGCGGCTAGAAAACCAGTAAAGCTTATGCACAAAACTCTGTGCTTGCAATTTTCAGGTTATCGGAGCCATTGGAGACTATATGCACCAGGTCCTGACTATCAACCTGATTATATCTTCAGGTAATGCAAAATTTATATGCAGCTTATTAAGTGTGCTTCAAGCCGAGACTCTTGTGAGACGATAAATAAATGACCTCCGCTGCAGACCTCACACCGAAAATCAAATCAATATTATAGATAATCAGGCAAACAATTTGATCAGCCTGCAAAAGGACAGCAATCATTCCAGCGATTCCTAAAGCGTTTGGAATATCTGCGTGATCACAGATTGAAGGAAAAAAATAGATGAGTCACATCTATCCAGATGCATCCACACGATAGTCATGCCTTAACAATTATCGTAAACTGATGCCAGCTACTTAAATCACAAACAACTTAATTCAACCCGAAACCAGCTTTCCAGAACTATGACTGAATCTCACCTCTCTCAAATACAGATTGATTCTTTTAATACCGACGGTGTGGTGTTGATCAAAGATATTTTCAAACCATGGGTACAAGCTGCACAAGAAGCTATCGAGCAGAATAAGGCCGCACCCAGCTGGCGTGAGCGCACCTATCAGCCCAATGATGGAAGTGCCCCGTTTTTTCAGGACTACTGTGTATGGAATGAGTTTGATGGCTACAGATCACTGGTGAAAGAATCACCAATGGCAAGTTTGGCAGCTACACTAATGCAGTCAAAAACAGCGCGAATTTTTCATGATCATGTGTTAGTCAAAGAGCCCGGAAATTCGGTGGTCACACCATGGCATCAGGATAAACCCTATTACCTGGTTGATGGCCAGCAGTCGGTGAGTTTTTGGGTACCTCTAGACCCCGTACCACGTGAAAGAACGATTGAATATATTGCCGGTTCTCATCGAGCGGGGAAGCTTTATAAGCCTCAAAGATTTGATGGTACAGACCTGTACGCCAATGACAAAAGTGAACCTGTCCCCGATATAGACGCTAATCGATCTGACTACAATATTGTGGGCTGGGAGTTGCAACCCGGTGATGCAGTAGCCTTTAGTTTTGGCACCATACACGGTGCACCTGCTAACTCGTCTGCGTGTCGAAGAAGAGTGATATCGATACGCTGGGTGGGAGACGACGCCAGATTTATCAAGCGTCCGGGTAATACCTCACCCGCATTTCCTGACCTTAACTATGAAGATGGCGCGCCCTTTGGCGGTGATAATTTCCCGGTGTTATACACAAGCGGTGATCGGCACTAAGCACACGACCTGACTTACCACCAAAGAGCGTGGCAGAACCTCTGCTAATGCGAACGCGCCCTGACTGTGCGACAAAGGTGACGGTAGTTATCGATCATTTTCGGAAAAATTGAAAAACTATGCGCCTCACATGATAGTACCATCTTTTAACAAGACGACGGCCCTCTCCGAAGCACATTCTCGCTACGCAGACTTTCATATAACAATTACATACGTGTCTGATACTAGCGTTTAGATATTTCCGACAACTTACTAAGCCGTCCAGCAAGTAAGATAACCAAACGAATAACGCAAAGCGTTTGCTCTTTCGCTCTTGATCTACCTGCGTTTAATCAGTTTAGAGAGTGATCGTGCAAGTGGGTCGGCGCGCCGCGGATGGTGCAAAGAGCGCTGTCAGCCATGGATGACTGCAAGCGCTATCCACTTGCACGATCACTCTCAAATGCCGAAGGCACCCGAAGGGCTGTTTAGCGCAAAAATATTTTTTGCTTTCGTTTTGGGTCTTCAAAAATGAAGGCCCCCGGCAGGGATGTCCTAGAGCGATCCATACGCTTTAGTAAAACCAATAAGCGATATATCTATTTCAATAGGGCCCGCACCTTCTGCAGCCACGGTTACCACGGCTTTATTGCCACCTTTGAGTGCTGCGATTACTTCAGTACTTAGCGGTTCACGGACAAGGCATCCATGCTTTTGACAGATCCGAAAAGGCGCTGCACGCTCTTCACCGTCATCAATTTTCAGTCGCAAACCAAACTCAAGTAATACGCCAAGCGGAGTGATGATATCGGCCACTGCATCAACCTTGACGCCGTTAATTTCTGCATTTTCATCATCGACTGTTCGCACAACAAACTCGATAGCAGGCGACCCCTGCGGGTCACGACCCAGTTGTGTCATAGCACAAGGCGGTGCGCCACCGGGTTCACATACCAGACTCCAGTCACCAACCTGGGTGACCTCTGGTTGCACAGCGGCAGGGGCAGCCGGAGCGGCAGGGGCAGCGGGGGCAGCAGGGGCGATTCCCTCCTGTTCAAGATCACTGATCTTTTGAGCCGATACAGGTGCCGCAATCGCGACAAGTGCTCCGGCAGTAACTATCGCAGCACCAATGCGTTTTATGTTCACAATTAACCTCTATTCAATGTTTTTTGTATTCCAGCACAGCCGGCGTTGTTTAGATTTGGCGAATACGCTGCGCTGATAAATTAGTGCCACAATAAATGCTATTCTCGGGTAATAGTATTTTTACAAGAGAAACCACTTGCTGTGGCAGCCAAAATCTGGCAAATCGCCGAATAGCATCAATGATGCCGCTTAGCGCGCTGACAGTGCAATACATGTGGGTAAATCGCCATATTTTCGTAACCGGACCGCCATCAGGTGGATTGTGCTTGATGGCGGCGTGCTAACGTGGCAATTCTATTCGTCATCAGCCGAAGCATGCTAATGATAGACCGGAAAACGCCTGCAAAGTGCCGTTACTTTTTCTCTTACCTCAGCGTTGACCGATTCGTTGTTAATATCATCAAGTACGTCGCACATCCAGCCAGCAAGATCGGACATTTCCTGCTCCTTAAACCCTCGCGTGGTGGCGGCCGGCGAACCGATCCTCAGGCCACTGGTGACAAACGGTGACTGAGGGTCTTTTGGTACCGTATTTTTATTCACAGTGATATGCGCTTTACCCAACGCGGCATCCGCCGCTTTGCCAGTAATTCCTTTATCAATCAGATCCAGCAAGAAAAGATGATCATCTGTGCCGTTGGAGACAATTTTATAACCGCGTTGCTGAAATACTGAGCACATTGCTCGCGCGTTATCCAGCACCTGCTGCTGATAGACTTTAAACTCCGGGTCCATCGCTTCTTTTAATGCCACTGCCTTTGCTGCAATCACATGCATCAAAGGCCCACCCTGCATACCAGGAAAAATATTCGAGTTGAATTTCTTTTCCAGCTCCGGGTTGGCCCGCGCCAGTATTAATCCACCGCGTGGTCCGCGTAAGGTCTTGTGGGTGGTAGTAGTAACTACATCTGCAAAAGGAATTGGATTCGGATACAAACCTACCGCCACTAATCCCGCAATGTGAGCCATGTCCACCAACAGGTAGGCACCAACTTCATCAGCAATATCGCGAAATTTTCCCCAGTCAATTATTTTTGAATACGCAGAGAAACCTGCCACTATCATTTTGGGTTTATGTTCACGGGCCATACTGGCTACTTGCTCATAATCAATTTCACCCGTGTCTTCATTAAGGCCGTACTGAACCGCGTTGTAAATTTTACCCGAGAAGTTAACGGAGGCGCCGTGAGTTAAGTGTCCGCCGTGATCCAGAGACATCCCCAGCACGACATCACCGGGCTCACAGAGAGCCATGTATACCGCAGCATTGGCTTGTGATCCTGAGTGTGGCTGCACATTAGCGTAATCTGCATTAAAAAGTTTTTTAGCCCGATCAATAGCGAGTTGTTCGGCAATATCAACAAATTCACAACCACCGTAATACCGCTTTGACGGATAACCTTCCGCATATTTATTCGTTAACACCGAGCCCTGTGCTTCCATGACCCGAGGGCTGGCATAGTTTTCAGAGGCTATCAGCTCGACATGATCTTCCTGCCGAACCTGTTCCTGCTGCATGGCAGCCCATAATTCATCATCGAATCCGGCGATTTTTTCATCTTGGTTAAACATTGGAAACTCCAACAAGTAAAGTAATAAAAATTGGTAACCATTCCCGAGCCATAGAGCCGAAAAACATTGCTTAAACGGAGAGGTCTTTTAGTTGGCCCGGCGATTTTTAGTGTTTGGAACAGCCTGATCAAATAGATCAGCCAATTGCGCCGTCATAGCTCCAGCGAGTTCAGTGACGTTGGCAATAGTTGCTGCCCGCCGATAATACTGAGTGACGTCGTGACCAATTCCGATAGCGGTCAATTCAACTGCCGGATCAGCTTCAACCGTTGCTATAACCTCACGCAGATGGCGCTCAAGGAATTTACCGGGATTGGCTGACAAGGTTGAATCATCGATGGGCGCGCCATCTGAAATCATCATTAGAATTTTTCGTTTTTCAGGACGCGAGGACAGACGCTGATGTGCCCAGGTCAGAGCTTCACCATCGATATTTTCCTTTAACAGTCCTTTACGCAGCATGAGCCCCAGGTTATTTCTGCCGCGCCGCCACGGTGTATCAGCGGATTTATAAATGATATGTCGGATATCATTTAAGCGCCCCGGATTGGCAGGATGACCGGCGGCAACCCACTCTGTTCTCGACTGTCCGCCCTTCCATGCACGGGTGGTAAATCCGAGAATTTCTGCGCCAACACCACAGCGTTCCAGCGTGTTGGCAAGTACATCGGCACAAGCAGCAGCCACAACAATCGATCGGCCATGCATTGATCCGGAATTATCGATCAACAGGGTGACTACTGTGTCTCTGAATTGCGCTTCGAGCTCACGCTTAAAGGACAACGGTTGCATTGGATCTGTGACGACTCGTGTAAGACGTGCGGTGTCCAGTACGCCCTCCTCCTGATCAAATTCCCAGGCGCGATTCTGGTGGGCAAGTAAACGCCGTTGTAAACGATTGGCAAATCGACCGACAGAGCCCTGCAGATCTCCCACGTGTTCGTCAAGCCTTTCTCTTAATCTGCCTAGCTCTGTGGTACTGCAAATATCAAGTGGTTTTACTATTTCATCGTGTTCGGTGGTGAATATCCGATAGCGTTGGGTTTGCGCAAATCCATCTGCGCCCGGCAATTGCAACGCCGCTCCCGGGCTCTCAGAGGGATCTCCGTCATCAGCATCATCAGGTTCATTGTCGGCTGTTTCTGAGCTCTCGCCTTCTTGTTCTGCTGCTTCGTCATCAGCAGATTCCTGATCACTATCCGGGCTCGCGGATTCGGCATCGGAATCGGAGTCCTGATTTTCTTCCGACTGGGCGTCATCATCGGCCTGGTCGCCCCTATCACCATCCGGGTTAACATCAGGGATAAGCTCCATGGCGACCAGTAAATCGTTCATCTGCTGTGCAAACTGTTGCTGATCATCTCGATCCTGGGCCAGCCGCTCCAACAAGTCAGAGGGGATTTTTTCAAGCTTGGCCTGCGTGCTAACCATCAGCGCTTTTCCGGCCTGCGATGCGGATCGGCCACTGAGCTTCTGACGCAGTAATACGCCCAGCGCTTCTGCAATGACTGCCGATTCGTTTTGTAAATCGAGACCGGCAATCCGCGCTGAATGAGAGTCTTCGAGGTTAGCGGCTACTCCATCAAGATTACGCGTACCAATTGATTCAACACGCGCTTGTTCTACGGTATCAAAAGCGTGTCTGGCTGCAGGATCAAATGGTGCATTGCGCTGATGGATAGAAGAGTCATGATGTGCACGCCACAACGCCAGTGCATCGGTTTGGCCACGAGTGACGGCCAGTTCATCATCGCTTAATCCGACCGCAGGATCTTGTAGTCTGTTGCCACCAATTTCTACGGCACTGCGGCCACGTTCAAAATTGACGGTTAGTGTTTCATCCCCCGAGACCGCACGTGCACAGGCATTGAGTGATTTTTTTAAAAGATCACTTTCCTGCGCAAGATCTTCCTTGCTTTTTGGTTGCCTGGGGTTATCAGCCATGCTGGTACTTTCCGCGAATTATCGCTCAATAATTTCAGATACAGGACTAAGATAAAACAGCAGCAGCCTCGGATATTTCTTCATTGAAGACACGCTGATATAGTTCTTCGATGAGATCACGTTCTACGGGATCACACTTATTTAGAAAAGTGAGTTCATAGGCCAGCGCAACGTTTTTGAAGAACTCTGCGTTTTGCGTCCAGGTAATAACCGTACGCGGGCTCATCACGGTAGAGAGATCTCCGTTGCGAAATGCACTGCGGGTAAGGCCGGCCAGTGCAACCATTCTTTCAACTATTTTTTGACCTTCTTCATTTTGAAAGTGTGGTGCTTTAGACAAGACTATCTCGACTTCTTTTTCTTCAGCCAGATAGTTAAGTACCGTGGTAATTGACCATCGATCCATCTGCGCCTGATTTATTTGCTGAGTGCCGTGATACAGACCAGTGGTATCGCCCAGACCGACGGTGTTGGCGGTCGCAAATAGCCGAAAGCTGGGGTGAGGCCGTATCACCCGGCTTTGATCAAGCAGGGTTAACCGTCCCGCGGATTCGAGTACACGCTGAATCACAAACATCACATCGGGTCGCCCGGCATCGTATTCGTCAAACACCAATGCCACGTTGCGCTGATAGGCCCATGGAAGTATACCGTCCTGAAATTCAGTCACCTGCACACCGTCCTGCAAAACAATGGCGTCTTTACCAATCAGATCAATTCGGCTGACATGGCTATCGAGATTGATCCGCACACAGGGCCAGTTCAGCCGCGCCGCCACTTGTTCGATGTGGGTAGATTTTCCCGTGCCATGAAAACCGGTCACCAGGACACGGCGATCTGTCGCAAAACCGGACAAAATGGCGAGCGTGGTACGCGGATCAAAAACATAGTCTGCATCAATATCCGGCACCAGACTGCTATGTTCACTGTAGGCAGGAACTACCATGTCAAGATCGACCCCGAAGGTGTCCTTGACCGATGCTGTTGTATCGGGCTGCGGGGCGATATCGTTGTTGTTTTCTTGCTTCATAACCAGGGCGATATATTGAAAATGCCCTGACATCCGCCAGGGCATTAGGTTAAAAGACTAGTAAATGTTGCGACCCCGCATCAGTTGCCAGGGAATTGCGCTGTTTGTAAGCTTACAAGGCTTTTTCTATCACCATATGAGTCCATGCGCCTTCTGGTGCTTTGGTGATAACGGGATCAGAACCGCCCGAGAGCAACGTATCCACAGTTCGCTGATAATCAGCCGGATCAAGTTTGCCGTCAGAGCCTTCTGTCAGTTTGTTGATCTCGCCCATCATGCGACGTTGATGCTTCTCAGTTTGGGCACCCGAAGCATCGTTTTCAAGCACTATATCAGCAGCTTCGTCCGGGTTCTCGCGGGCGTACTGCCAACCTTTCATTGATGCCTTGACAAATCTAGCAGCTTTATCGACAAATGCCTCATCTTTTAGATTGTCTTCAAGGACATAGAGCCCGTCCTCCATGGTGGAGACGCCTTGCTCATCATATTTGAAAACGGTGAGCTCTGACTCGGGAATACCCGCATCGATAATTTGCCAATACTCGTTGTAAGTCATGGTTGACACGCAGTCTGCCTGTTTTTGTAAAATCGGGTCAACATTGAAGCCTTGTTTTAACACAGTGACACCGCCGTCTGCGCCATCAGTCGCTAAATTCAGCTTCGACATCCAGCTTAGAAACGGATATTCGTTACCAAAGAACCAGACGCCGAGTGTTTTACCAGCAAAATCTGCCGGCGACGCAATACCCGTGTCTTTTCGGCAGGTCAGCATCATGCCGGATTTTTTGAACGGCTGTGCAATATTCACCAGCGCCACGCCCTTTTCACGACTGGCCAGCGCCGATGGCATCCAGTCAACGACTACATCTGCACCACCACCCGCGATCACCTGCGGGGGAGCGATATCCGGACCACCCGGTTTAATGGTGACATCAAGCCCTTCTTCGTCGTAGAAACCTTTGTCCTGGGCAACATAGTACCCGGCAAATTGCGCCTGGGTTACCCACTTTAGCTGCAAGGTAAATTCATCTTTAGCCTGCGCCAAACCACTGAATAATCCAAGACCAACCGTCGTGGCCAAAGAGGTAAGCAATAATTTTTTCATCTGCACAATCTCCTAACTTAGTTGCGAAAAGATGGATGCCAAAATGTGAACATCCGTTCAATTAAACTGATAATTCCATAAAACATCGATCCGGCAACCGCTGCCACCAGGATCTCAGCCCAAACCATATCCACATTCATACGTCCGACCTCGGTGGATATTCGAAACCCCATACCAACAATGGGAGTACCAAAGAACTCTGCCACAATAGCGCCGATAAGTGCGAGGGTAGAGTTTATTTTTAAGGCATTAAAGATAAATGGCAGCGCCTGCGGTAGCCGAAGTTTAAAAAGACTTTGCCCGTAGCTGGCTGCATAAGTCTTCATAAGATCTCTCTGCATCTCATCGGAGGCAGACAGACCTGCGACGGTATTTACGAGCATTGGGAAAAACGTCATGATCACGACCACAGCGGCTTTGGAAGGCCAGTCAAAACCAAACCACATCACCATGATCGGTGCGACCCCAACCACCGGCAATGCGGACACCAGATTGCCAATAGGCAGCAGACCTCGTTTTAAAAAATCGGATCGATCAATCAGCAGCGCCACCAGAAAGCCACTACTACATCCAATCGCGTAACCAATTAATACGGCTTTTAAAAACGTTTGCTTGAAGTCCACCCACAGTGTTGCAGTGGAGGTGATAAACCTGTGGCCGATAGCACTGGGTGAAGGCAGCAAAACCTGCGGCACGCCAAAACCGCGAGTCACGAACTCCCACACAAGCAGTAACCAGACGCCGAACGCTATCGGTATCACAAGACGTAATACCCATTTCAGCCAGTTATTACGTGTATCAATTGCCGACAAACGCTCAACGGCGAACCAACCCATTGCCCATGCCGCCAACACGCCACTCCAGAATCCACCACCTGGTCCGGCAATCGCCAACGCTTTTATCAAAAACGCAGCACCTGCAAACGACACTAGAATGGCCGCGCCCGCAAACAGCAACGGGGCTTGCTTGAGGCGCAACGGCCAAAGCATCCAACCGATCGCCAGCAATAAGACAGTGTACGCGAACCCGTGAAATAAATGGGCATGTAATGATGTCGAGCCATCAGAAGTCAGCGGTAGCGCAATAACGCCCAAAGCACAAAGCGCTGCGGTCGTCAGAAGGATCCTTTGCAAGAAAGTGAGATCGCCTGACAAGGAGCTGATCATTGTCACATTCACGCCAGCATACCCATCCGCTTTAACATCACGTGATTGGCAAGACTGACCAGCCCAACCAGTGTTGCTGCCAGCAACGATGCCATTACGAGAGCAGACCAAATCTGTACGGTTTGCCCGTAGTATGAACCCGCTAATAGACGTGCACCAAGACCGGCTACAGCACCAGTCGGCAACTCACCAACAATGGCCCCGACCATCGAAATAGCAATAGCGACTTTCATGCTGGTGAACAGGTAGGGCATTGCAGATGGCAGGCGCAATTTCCATAATGTTTGTGTACTTGACGCGTTATAAGTACGCATCAAATCAATATGTGCTGTATCGGGTGAACGCAGTCCCTTTACCATTCCTACCGCCACCGGGAAAAAACTCAGGTAAGTAGAAATCAATGCTTTCGGTAGTAAACCCTGAATACCAATGCTGTTCAACACCACAATGACCATGGGTGCTATTGCCAGTATGGGAATGGTTTGCGATGCGATAATCCATGGCATCAGACTTTTATCAAGCGCTCGATTGTGGACAATCCCGACCGCCAGAAAAATACCCAGCAAGGTACCCATAACAAAACCAAGCAACGCGGTAGATAACGTTATACCTGAGTGATAAATTAAACTACGCTTAGACGAGATTTTTTTTAAAATTGTTGTTTTATAAATCTCGTTCGCCACCTGATGCGGCGATGGCAACACTGGTCGTTCCTGATTCAGAGTGTCTTTAATAAGTTGCCCGGTCGATACGCTTTCAATATTTCCGCGCTGATAGATATCGCGTTGAAACGGTGTATTTAACGCTACTGCAGCAATATACCAGACCACAAAAACAACAAGTACAATCGCCAGCACCGGCCAAACCCGGTGAAGCCAGCCCGGTTTAACCATGGAAGGGTTGCCAGTACTAATGATCATCGCAGCGCCGACATAATTTATCAGACCTCAATTGCACATGCCTACACATCTTCGTAACTGTGTCCGTGTCTAAGGCCTTCCCGCACCCGATGTGCCAGCTGTAAAAACTCTGGTGTCTCACGAATATCCAGCGTTCTTTCACGAGGCAGGTTGCTTTCGATAATATCGATAATCCGTCCCGGACGCGGTGACATCACTATGATATGAGTTGATAAAAACACCGCCTCAGGAATTGAGTGAGTGACAAATACTACTGTTTTATTGGTTTTCGCCCAAAGCTGAAGCAGTTGTTCATTTAAATGATCGCGAACAATTTCATCAAGTGCTCCAAAAGGTTCATCCATCAACATTAGTTCGGGCTCTACCGCAAGAGCACGTGCAATTGAAGCACGCTGCTGCATGCCCCCGGATAGCTGCCAGGGAAACTTTTTTTCAAACCCTGACAGATTAACCAGCGCAAGATTGCGTTCAACACGCTCTTGCCTTTCAGCTTTGGCAAGCCCCATTATCTCCAGCGGCAGAGCGACGTTACGCGCTATGGTTCGCCACGGGTACAACGAAGCAGCCTGAAATACATAGCCATAAGCACGGGCAAGTCGTGCCTGGGCAGGACTGACTCCGTTCACGCTAATTTTCCCGTCAGTGGGTTGTTCCAGGTCTGCTATGACTCGCAGCAATGTGGTTTTGCCACAACCGGATGGCCCGATGAACGAAACAAAATCGCCGGTATTAATTGTTAAGTTAATATTCGATAACGCATGCACAGGCCCGTCATTAGATGGAAATACCAGTGACAGATCATGTGCCTGAATAGCAGCACCAGCATCCGCAACTGCCGATGCCTGCACGGATTGTTGTGTGGCTTCGACCATCAAACACCAGCTGGCATATTGGCCGGATCACGCACTACCGGTCTGGGTGAAGTCAGTTCTTTCCACTGTGACAATGCTTTATTCACTGCAGGATAAGACTCACGCGCAACAAATTGTCCATGCCCTTCCTGAGTGTTAATTTCATCCTCAGATACGGCGACAGCACCACGGGTCAGGGTAAATCGTGGCAAGCCGGTGACTTCTATCCCTTCAAAGACGTTGTAGTCGATAGCCGATTGCTGTTTATCTGCAGAAATTGTTTTACTTCGATTTGGGTCCCAAACAATGATGTCGGCATCAGCGCCTTCCATGATGGCGCCTTTCTTCGGATACATATTTAATATTTTTGCGATGTTGGTCGAAGTGACTGCGACAAATTCGTTAGGAGTGAGCCGACCGGTATTAACCCCTTTGCTCCATAGAACGGGCAATCGATCTTCAAGTCCACCGGTGCCATTTGGAATTTTGGTAAAATCTCCAAGGCCAAAACGTTTTTGCTCGGTGGTAAATGAACAGTGATCAGTGGCCACGACCTGCAAACTACCCGCTTGTAAGCCAGCCCACAAACCATCCTGATGCTGCTTACTTCTAAACGGCGGTGACATCACACGCCTGGCTGAGTGGTCCCAGTCTTTATTGAAATACTCGCTTTCATCAAGAGTCAGGTGTTGCACCAAAGGCTCACCGTAGACTCGCATGCCTTTTTGCCGCGCCCGTCTGATCGCCTCATGCGCTTGTTCGCAGGACACGTGCACAATATAGAGTGGCACACCAGCCATATCGGCGATCATGATGGCCCGATTGGCGGCTTCGCCTTCGACTTCAGGCGGTCGGGAATAGGCATGGCCCTCTGGTCCGTTGTTCCCTTCTTCCATTAACTTAGCTTGCAGCTGCGCAACCACATCGCCATTTTCTGCGTGCACCAGGGGCATTGCACCAAGTGCCGCACAACGTTGGAACGATGAGA
Source organism: uncultured Granulosicoccaceae bacterium (assembly GCA_964574535.1). GTDB lineage: Bacteria > Pseudomonadota > Gammaproteobacteria > Granulosicoccales > Granulosicoccaceae. Next base: position 31,834 of record CAZNOB010000009.1, read on the forward strand.
ACATTTCGTCATCATCGACCATTAGCGCGCCTTTATAGGCCAGAAAATGTTTAAAGGTATTAATGCCACTTTTTGTCACGGCTTCCATTTCGTTAAACACCTGCTCACCCCACCAGGTGATGGCCATGTGAAATGAATAATCACAGGAAGCCTTGGATGTTTTGTTATCCCACATCTGACGCGCTTCCAGCAGTGATTGTCCTGGAGCTGGCAGGCAAAAATCAACGACCATCGTAGTACCACCCGATAACGCCGCGCGTGTGCCGGACTCAAAGTCGTCTGTTGAGTAAGTACCCATAAATGGCATTTCAAGATGAGTATGTGGATCAATACCTCCGGGCATGACGTAACAGCCACCCGCATCCAATGTTTTATCGCCTTTTAAGTTTTTACCGATCTGGACAATCTTGCCTTTGTCGACCAATACATCTGACTCGTAGCTAAGATCTGCTGTGACAATGGTGCCACCTGCGATTACAGTAGACATTCGTTTCCCCTATTCGACAATTTCTGCGGTTTCTACCACCGCATGGAAAAGCACATTGGTACCAGCTGCCGCCCAGGCCGGGGTAATGTCTTCTGCCTCGTTATGCGATAGACCATCAACACACGGACACATTACCATTGCAGTGGGGGCAACCCGATTAATCCAGCACGCATCATGACCCGCCCCGGAAACAAGATTCCGATGACTGTAACCCAGTCGTTCTGCAGCATTACGCACAGCACCGACGCATTGTTCATCGAACTGGACAGGATCAAAGCCCCCGACCTGTTCTATTTCAAGACCAAGGCCGATCTCATCGCAAATTTTCTTTGCACCAGCTCTGAGTTTATCTTCCATATCCGAGATAACCGCTTTCTGCGGATGCCGGAAGTCAATGGTAAACACCACCTTACCAGGGATAATATTCCGAGAGTTCGGGTAGACATCACAGTGACCAATGGCACCAACAGCATCAGGTGCATGCCCCCAGGCGATCTCGTCAACCAACTGGGTGATTTTAGCCATACCCAGCCCGGCGTTCACCCGCATTGGCATAGGAGTGGATCCGGTATGGCTTTCTTTGCCAGTGAGTGTGACCTGCAGCCAGTTTAACCCCTGCCCGTGTGTGACCACGCCGATATCCAGGTTTTCTTTTTCAAGGATTGGCCCCTGTTCAATATGCAGTTCGAAAAAGGCTTTCATTTCTCTTTCACCAACACGCTCTTCACCACGCCAGCCTATGCGTTCGAGCTCGTCACCCAGTTTTAATCCATCTGCATCTTCACGCGCATAGGCCCAGTCAAGTGTATGGACACCGGCAAAAACACCAGAGGCAACCATTGCAGGGGCAAAGCGCGTACCCTCTTCATTGGTCCAGTTCACCACTACAATCGGATGCTTCGTTTTGACATTCATATCGTTTAACTGACGAACAATTTCAAGACCGCCAAGCACACCTAACACACCATCATATTTGCCGCCGGTCGGCTGAGTATCGAGATGACTTCCAACATACACGGGTAAGGCATCCGGATCCGTCCCTTCGCGACGCGCGAACATGGTACCCATCTGATCTACTCCCATGGTTAATCCCGCACCATCACACCATTGCTTGAACAATTCGCGCCCTTTTGCGTCATCATCGGTGAGCGTTTGACGGTTATTGCCACCAGCGATCCCGGGACCAATTTGAGCCATTTCCATGATGGAATCCCATAGGCGTTCACTATTGATTTTCATGTTGCTGGAGATTGTCACGGCATGGCCCCTCAGGTTTTGGTGTAGTCGTTAGTCCAGTGATTTAAGTACATCTGCCAGCACACCGAAGAGTTCATCAATCTGTGCCTTACTGATGATCAGTGGTGGTGACAAGGCGATAATATCGCCGGTGGTACGGATTAAAATATTCTTCTCAAACGCATTTAAGAATGCGGTAAACGCGCGCTTTGTTGGCTCACCCGCGATAGGATCGAGTTCTATTGCGCCAATTAATCCGTAGTTTCGTATATCAATGACATGAGGCAGACCCTTCAGCGAGTGCAATGCATCTTCCCAGTAGGGAGCCAGCTCAGAAGCGCGGGTTAAAAGCCCTTCTTCCTGATAAGTTTCCAGCGTGCCGAGTGCTGCTGCGCAGGCCACCGGGTTACCGGAGTAGGTGTACCCGTGAAAAAATTCGATCAGATGCTCCGGCCCGGTCATAAATGCATCATGAATATCATCGCGTACAAAGACGGCTCCCATCGGTATCACACCACTGGTAAGCCCTTTTGCGGTGGTAATGATATCCGGCACAACCCCGAAGACGTCTGGCGCAAAGGCACCACCCATTCGCCCAAAACCGGTAATGACCTCATCAAAGATCAGTAAGATGCCATGCTGATCGCAAATATCGCGAAGTCTTTGCAGATATCCCTTCGGCGGCATTAACACGCCGGTGGAACCGGCCATAGGTTCGACGATAACAGCTGCAATTGTCGACGCATCATGCAATGCGATGATGCTTTCAAGATCGTCCGCAAACTCGGCACCGTGCTCTGGCAGGCCACGCGTAAATGCATTACGTTTTATGTCGTGGGTGTGGCGCATATGATCAACGCCATTGAGCAAGGATCCGAACATTTTGCGATTCGAGACAATACCACCCACTGAGATACCCCCGAAATTAACGCCGTGATAACCCCGCTCACGACCAATCAGGCGAGTGCGGCTACCGTCTCCTTTGACACGGTGGTAAGCAATGGCCATTTTCAGTGCAGTTTCAACAGACTCTGAGCCGGAATTAGTGAAGAACACATGATTCATGTTGGCGGGGGAGATTTCGGTCAATGCCGATGCCAGTTCAAAAACTTTGGGATGACCTAACTGAAAAGCCGGTGCATAGTCGAGTTCAGCGACCTGCTTTTGCACAGCCTCAACAATTTTGGGCCGGCCATGCCCTGCATTACAGCACCACAGACCAGCAGTGCCATCCAACACCTGGCGACCGTCATCTGTGGTGTAATGCATGTCTTTTGCTGCCACCATCATTCGCGGTGTTTGCTTAAACTGGCGATTAGCGGTGAACGGCATCCAGAACGCTTCGAGATTATTAGGCCGGGTGACAGATTTAGACATAGTCGTGTTGTACGCTTACACGTATCCTGTAAAGGTTGCTTTGCATCTTAATAGACAGCAACTTTAAAATTAATTGTAAACTTAGCCCACGCGGGTTGCAGTACAGCCAACCTATCCCAGCTTGGTCTAATGGTCAACGGCCAGCCAGCATGATGTTGCCGGATTCTATATGTTGAAAGATGACTCTTTAAAAAAATCAGGGCAGGATAAGAAGACTCGAATACAAGTGCAAAATCGTGAACGGATTTTAGATGCCGCACTGGCAGTATTTTCACGCTACGGGTATCGGGGCAGCACGGTGGCGCAAATCGCTGAGCGCTGCGATATGTCGAAAGCCAACTTACTCTACTACTATAAAAGCAAGACCGATATATATGTTTCTGTGCTTGAACACACCCTTGAAGAATGGCTTGCGCCGCTAACGAAACTAAATCCCGATGGTGATCCCGCTGAACAAATTTGGGCTTATACACAATCGAAACTCGCGTTAAGTAAATCCGCACCAGAGGCATCACGATTATTCGCCAATGAAATACTACAGGGTGCGCCTATGATCAAACAGTTTTTACAAAATGATCTGAAAACACTGGTTGATGATAAATGTGCTGTCATACAACACTGGATTAACAGCGGCAAACTTGCACCAGTGACCCCGTTAAACTTGCTATTTCTCATTTGGGCGACCACACAGCACTACGCGGATTTCCATGTACAGGCAGAAATTCTCAGCGACCATCCCGAGGCACTTTTCGACGATGCTGAAGGCACATTAAAAATCGTAATTCTCAATGGATTGTTACCTCGCCAGTAGTATGGGCTTTTAGCGGGACATCGGATTGTTGGAATGCGTTGTCCAGTTTGCGTACTCTCGAACAATTTTAGTTTTGGTACGCGGATCTTCACCGGAGGTCAGTTCTTCCATGGTAATACAATTATCCACCGGACAAACACTGACACATAAATTACAACCGACGCACTCTTCATCGATCACTTCGAATTGCCGCTTACCATCAACTTCCTGAGTGATTGCCTGGTGAGAGGTATCTTCACAAACCACATGACAGCGCCCGCATTGAATACATTTGTCCTGATCTATTCGAGCCTTGGTAACGAAATTTAAATTCAGGTACTGCCAGTCTGTGACATTGGGGGTTGCCTTGCCAATCACACTATCAAGGTTTTTATGGCCTTTTTCGTCCATCCAGTTATTCAGACCCGTGATCATTTCATCGACTACTTTGAACCCGTAGGTCATCGCCGCCGTACACACCTGCACATTGCTTGCACCCAGAGCAAGAAATTCAGCAGCATCACGCCAGGTAGTAATACCACCAATACCCGAAATGGGTAATTCAGCGGTGTCAGGATCTCTGGCGATCTCTGCCACCATGTTCAGAGCAATGGGCTTGACAGCCGGGCCGCAGTATCCGCCGTGTGACCCTTTGCCATCAATAGTCGGTTCCGGCGCCATGCTATCAAGATTAACGCTGACAATTGAACTGACCGTGTTGATTAACGAAACCGCATCGGCACCACCAGCGTTGGCAGCACGCGCAGGAAAACGAATGTCAGTGATATTGGGCGTCAGCTTTACAATCACCGGCATATCACTGACCTCCTTACACCAGCGGGTCACCATCTCAATGTATTCAGGCACTTGGCCTACTGCTGAACCCATGCCTCTTTCAGACATCCCGTGCGGGCAACCAAAATTGAGTTCAACTCCGTCAGCCCCCGTGTCTTCCACCATCGGCAAGATATTTTTCCAGTGCTTTTCTTCGCACGGCACCATCAATGAAACGACCATCGCACGGTCAGGCCAGTCTTTCTTTATTTGTTTGATTTCATCCAGATTGGTTTGCAATGGTCGGTCAGTGATCAGCTCAATATTGTTTATCCCGATCACGCGACGATCTGCTGAATGCACCACGCCGTAACGCGGACCGTTGACATTAACAATATGCGGATCTTCGCCCAGCGTTTTCCAGACAACTCCACCCCAGCCAGCTTCAAACGCTCTATTCACGTTGTAAGCCTTATCGGTGGGCGGGGCCGACGCAAGCCAAAAAGGATTGGGAGATTTAATACCGACAAAATTATTGGTGAGATCTGCCATTAGTTAACCCCTACGAGCCGTTCGTGAGTTTGCGATGAATTGCTTCCGCAGCGCATTTACCATCCTGAACTGCCGCTACGGTGAGATCATCCCCGCCACTGACACAATCACCGCCCGCATATATTTTGGCATGGCTTGTTTGCTGTTCAGCGTTCACTTTGATGCGATTGTTATCGAGGGTCAGCTCGCTTTGATTGAGCCAGTCTTTTTCCAACACCTGACCGATAGCCATAAAAACCATGTCTGTATCGATGGTGAACGTCTCACCGGTACCGGCCAGCCGGCCTGCGTCATCAGCGGTGTATTCAAACTCCACCGCTGCAACGCTACCGCTGCCATCATCAATAAAACGCAAAGGCTGTATATGATGTTTAATTTTAACGCCGTTTGTTTGTGCCAGATGTTGCTCGAACTCACTGGCGTTCATGCGGTCTGCGCCTCTGCGATAAGCGATAGTGACATCCTCAGCACCGAGCATCCTGGCTTGAACAGCGGCATCGATAGCGGTCATGCCGCCACCAATCACTACCACTCGACGACCAATCGATAACTGCGCGTAGTCACTTGTTTGCCTGAGCGTGGCAATGAATTCAACTGCATCGCGTACCCCGGCCAGCGATTCGCCTTCAAGACCACCTTTATTCACATCGCCGAGGCCAATCCCCAGGAAGACAGCATCATGCTGCGTCAGAAGATCTGCAAGCTGTATATCCACACCCAGCCGTACACCTTGTTGCAGTGTGATTCCACCAATCGAGAGAATAAATTCAACTTCTCGTTGTGCAAAATTATCAACCGTTTTATAGGCCGCAATACCATATTCGTTAAGGCCGCCGGCTTTGGGGTTTGCATCTATCAATGTGATTTTATGTCCGTGCATTGCCAGTCGATGAGCGCAGGCCAGACCGGCCGGGCCAGCACCAACCACTGCAACTGAGTGACCTGTGTCTGCCGCGCGCTGATAGGGATGGGCTTGATCAGTCTGGGCATAGTCGGTAGCAAAACGCTGTAACTCGCCTATTTTTACCGGCCGGGTCTCCGCGGTGTTGCGCACACAGGCTTGCTCACACAGAGTTTCCGTGGGACACACCCGCGCGCACATCCCGCCCAGAATATTTTCATCAAAGATAGTTTTGGCGGAACCACCGGGGTTGCCGGTCTGGATCTGCCGGATAAACAAGGGGATATCGATTCCGGTAGGGCAAGCCGTGACGCAGGGGGCGTCATAGCAGAAGTAACATCGATCTGATTCGACGCTCGCTTCGTGTGCACTGAGTGGCTGGTGTAGATCGGTCTCGATACCTGCAAAAGGCTGTTGATGCTGTGGCATAATTTCCCTCACATTCCCGCTAAACCTTAGTTTAAGCAATATTTATCCAATTGGTCAAATATGATTGTTTCTTTTAATTTGGCCCGGGCGGTTTTTCAGTCGAGCATGGACTGCTACCATTACTGATTGCATAAATACATTGGAAAATTAGATGGCAGTCGGCAACACAGTCTTTACCTATTTCAATGGTAAATGGGAGAAAGGCAACACTCTGATTATGGGTGCAGCAGACCACGCTACCTGGCTGGGAACTCTGGTATTTGACGGTGCCCGCAAGTTTAACGGGGTGACCCCCGATCTGGACACGCACTGCCAGCGTGCAAACGACTCAGCACTCGCGATGGGTCTTAAACCCACACTCGGCGCTCAGCAAATGGTAGAAATCGCGCTGGATGGACTGGAAAACTACAAAGCAGAAGAAGCAGTGTATATTCGACCCATGTACTGGTCGAGAGACTCGGACACCAGTGTTGTCGGTGGCGACCCGGAATCGACTGAATTCTGTATGTGCCTTGAAAATGTCCCAATGCCGTCGCCAGATGCATCGATGACACTGACCACCACCAGCTTTTGCCGTCCGCTGCTGTCTATGCAATTGGTCAACGCAAAAGCAGCCTGCCTCTACCCGCACAATGCTCGAATGCTAAGAGAGGTGAATGCAAAGGGATTTAAGAACGCGATTGTATGTGATGCACTGGGCAACGTTGCAGAAACGGCAACTTCGAACATTATGATGGTCAAAGATGGCGAGGTATTTACGCCTGCACCGAATGGCACTTTTCTAAACGGTATCACCCGACAGAGGATTACCAGCCTGTTGCAAGACGCCGGTCAAACCATCCATGAGACCACTCTGACGCTTGATGATTTTCGCAACGCCGATGAGATTTTTGCCACCGGCAACATTGCTAAAGTCACGCCGGTCACGCAGATTGAAGATAGAAACCTGCAGGTAGGTCCCATTGCGAAACTCGCCAGAGAAACCTATTGGGACTGGGCTGCAGCTAAATGACGCGGATTACCGCTTTTTGAGTACTGACACCACACGAAAGTCGCCGCAATTTCGTAAAGGCCGCGGCGCCGTCTCAAATGAAGCCGGTCGATTTGAATCCGTGACCAGCGTCCCTTTCTATGATGACTGGCAAGCTGAACTGCCAACCTCAAAGATTCCGACGCAGATTAGTATCGACCATGCAAAAACCATCATTTCAAATAATCAGTCACCAGACATTCCCTTTGATCAGTCAATAAATCCTTATCGCGGATGCGAGCACGGCTGTGTTTATTGCTTTGCACGACCCACTCATTCATACCTTGGATTGTCACCCGGACTGGATTTCGAAACCCGGCTCTTTAAAAAGCCTGACGCCGCAATACTGCTTGAGCAGGAGCTTAAAAGAAAGCAGTATCAAGTCAAAACCATCGCTCTGGGTGTAAATACAGATGCCTACCAGCCTATAGAAAAAGAAACTAAAATTACTCGCGAGCTATTAGAGGTTTTGCATCAATGCAAGCACCCGGTATCGATAATTACCAAGTCCGCTCTTATAGAACGGGATATTGATATTCTAAGTGACATGGCGAAGGATAATCTTTGCAGTGTTATTGTCAGTTTAACCACACTGGACAAACACCTTTGCCGGATAATGGAACCACGGGCAGCCGCATCGCAAAGGCGCCTGACCACCATAAAAAGACTTAGCGATGCAGGCATCCCAACGGGTATTTTGTTTGCACCCGCAATACCATTTATCAATGACCACGAAATGGAAAGCATTCTAAGCGCTGCAACGGAACATGGTGCACAGTCAGCGGGGTATATAGTACTGCGTCTTCCCCATGAACTGACTGACATATGGTCTGACTGGCTAAAAGAACATTACCCTGACCGAGCACAACGCGTCATGAAAATTGTAAAACTCATGCGCGGCGGAAAGGAATATCAGGCCACATTCGGCGAAAGAATGACCGGCACCGGCGATTTTGCCCAACTATTGAATGCCCGCTTTAAACTGGCATTGCGTAAACACAAACTACAACACCGATCAGACACACTTAACACATCTCTGTTCACTGCACCCGGCGCACAGATGGATCTGTTCAGCAACACGCATGAGTGATCAATCCACCCCTGTTGTCATCTACCCTAAAACTAAAGTCAATGCAGAGGGATTAAACGCCACTGAAGTCATACTTTGCACTCTGAATGCAAAGTATATTCACGCATCACTCGGACTTCGCTATCTGCACGCGAACATGGGTCAATTAACGTCGTTTACCTCCATACAAGAGTACACCATCAATCTTCGTGTCAGCGATATCGCAGAGAAACTACTTGCAGTTAATCCATCGATTATTGGTCTGGGTGTGTATATCTGGAATGTTAAGCAAACGACTGAACTCGCCTCGCTCATCAAAACAATAGCTCCCGAAACCATCATTATTATCGGAGGCCCAGAGGTAAGCTACGAATACGATTCAACCGTTATTTTTAACACCTGCGACTACCTCATCACGGGGCAGGCCGATTTCGCTTTCCGAGATCTGTGCTCTCAACTACTTGATAACGGTGTCAACCGTGCGCTTTTGCCAAAAGTGGTTAACCCGATGACACCATCGGTCACTCAATTGGAATCCCCGTATCATCTATACAACGCGGACGATTTAAACAACAGAATACTGTATGTGGAAGCTTCACGTGGCTGTCCTTTTAAATGCGAATTTTGCTTATCGGCACTGGATAAAACTGCATGGCCATTCGAGCTGTCCTTGTTTTTGGATGACATGCAGGCCCTCTACCAACGTGGTGCACGACAATTTAAATTTGTTGACCGCACGTTTAATTTGAAAGTAAAAAGTTGTATCGCCATACTTAATTTTTTTCTGGACAGAATCGACAGCAATCTGTTTCTTCACTTTGAAGTTATTCCGGACAAGCTGCCCGACGAGCTCAAAAAAGTACTACAAAAATTCCCACCAACGACTCTGCAGTTCGAGGTTGGAATACAATCGTTTAACCCTGAGGTGCAGGCCACCATCAGCCGTAAACAAGACGATACCAGAACCATAGAAAATCTTGCCTGGCTCAGACAATACACAAATGCATATATCCATGCGGACTTGATATTCGGATTACCGGGTGAAACGCTGCAAAGTTTTGCACAGGGTTTTAATCGTCTTTGGCAGTTAGGACCTCAGGAAATTCAACTGGGTATCCTGAAACGATTGCGCGGCACGCAAATTTCGCGACACACAGACACCTATCAAATGTGTTATTCACCGGATGCGCCTTACCAGCTTGTGAGTAACCGCGATATTGATTTCCAAACATTACAGCGGACTCACCGATTTGCCCGTTACTGGGATTTAATCGCTAACTCTGGCAGATTCAAACGCACGTTACCGTTGATTCTGGCGGATAATCCATTCCAACGATTTTGGCAATTATCTGACTGGATTTATGTTGGTACAGGCCAAACCCATCGAATTTCTCTGCAGCGCCTTTTTAAACTGGTTAATGATGGAGCGTTGAAATTGCAGCTAACTGACCCCTCAGATTTGGCCTTGGCACTGCATGCGGATTTTCTGGCGACCGGTGAGCACAACGCGCCGGGATGGCTGAGCGATCAGGCTGACACAGCCGATAGAAACTTAGCTTCTGTGACAAGCCACAACACGCGGCAATCTCGCGCCGCTGATACCCGATAATAGCCGAAGGTTACTCTGGCTCTTGCGCAACCCTCAGTTAAAAAAACTCCATGATACCGACTCCATCGCAGCTTTATTTTAATTGCCTGCTACACTTAAAAAAGGTTGTGAGCGTGCGCGACAGAATATTTGTCACTGCGAGGGTGCCATGATAATGCGAAGTGACTGTCCCTAATGTTGCATATGAAGAACTGTGCACCTTTAGTGATTGTGAAATCGCACTCGCCATGGCACTTTTTTGCGGCACAGAATTCTCCCGCACACGCTCCTAATCCGTTGAATTCCAAATCAGAGAGAAATTGATGGTAGAAGTAACGCTCCTCACCCTGCTTGTTTATTTTTTAATTGGCGCAATTCTGGGACTATTACTAGGCCCTATGCTTAAAAGTGGTGGTTTCGGCTGGTTCGGGAATATTTGCCTGGGCGTCCTCGGTGCTTTTATAGGAGGTCTGGCAGTAACCCTCGGCAACTTTGTTGTAGACAACAACCCAATAATGAACGCGATGGCCGCCGCAGCCGGATCGATCCTCTTTATATTGGTAGTCGCGATATTCAAGAGGCGTTAACAAGCCTCAATGTTCACGCACATTTTTAAAGGCTGGCTTTTGGGCTGGCCTTTTTTTATATCCCTGACACAATCAACCTGCCCGCCCTTCCCGATGGCGCTTGAATACAGCAGACGCCAGATCTGCCCGGTCTGTTACAATCCCATCTGCCCCCCTTTGTAGCAATCTACGCATGTGGTTCGGCTTATTAATCGTCCAATAGTTTATCGCGCCTTCAGCAGTGTGAATTGCGCGGATGAATCGCTGACTGGACAAACTTAAACCGTAGTATTGCGTGGGTAGCTGAAACAGCCGGCATGCAAGTGGCGCTGCCCCTCTTTGGCCGGTCAGATACCACCAATAAAATCGTTTTACGTCTGACATGCCAGCGCTAGTCTCTATGTGCGGGTATCGTTCGCGGCAGTAGCAAAGCACTCCATCATGGAAGCTTGCCACCACACAGCGCGCCGTGGCTTCACAATCATCTATATCACGAACGACCGCATCAACCGCATGATTGTCGTTATCTTTGATATCAATGTTGACTCCAATTTCCGGAAACTGAGTGAATAACTCGGAAAGTGTCAGCAGGCTGGTACCCTGGCCTTTAAACAAGTTTGTGCCAGCGAACGGTTGAAATCGATACGCGGCATCCAGTTTTTTCAGATCCGTCAATACAGCTTGCCTCACCGGCCCGCTGCCGTTGGTGGTTCGATCCAGTGTTTCATCGTGAATCACCAACACGTGGTTGTCGCGGCTGAGTCGCACGTCGATCTCCAGAATATCGGCGTGATGATCAATTGCAAATTGAAACGCCGGTGCAGTGTTTTCCGGCGCCTGGGTGCTGGTTCCACGATGACCGAGCAGCACGACTTCTGATGAACCCGTCATTCAGCGGGACCCTCCATTATTCGAAATATACAGTGAATCCACAGTCATTGCTGACTCCGAATGCCTGACAGTGCGTTACTAATATTGTTAGGGCATTGCCGGTGAGGCTATTATGTATGACCTCGCCGCCCCGAAGGCGTTATTCTTTTTCGTAGCTCACAGCGGAGATTATCCATTTGGAAATTCAATCTTGCGGCGCAGCCCAGGAAGTAACCGGCTCTTGCCACCTTATTAAGGTGGGAGACAAGAACATTTTGCTTGATTGCGGACTCATTCAAGGGCGCGCAAAAGACGAAGCGCGTAACCGCGACCCGCTTCTGTTTGATCCGGCAAAACTCGATGCGATTATTCTGAGTCACGCTCACATTGACCATAGTGGCCGCCTTCCCTTGCTGATCAAAGCCGGATTCAAAGGCCCAATCTATACACATAAAGCCAGCGCTGATCTATGCGATACCTTGTTACGGGATTCTGCATACCTGAATTATAAAAATACACAATGGGAAAACAAACGACGTGAACGCGAGGGCAAAAAGCTACTGGAGCCGTTATACGAAAAAGATGATGCAGAGAAAGCTCTGGAGTTATTCGCACCACTCGAATACGGAGAGAAAAAAGAAATTGTTCCTGGCGTCACTATCTGCCTGTCTGACGCCGGTCATATTGTAGGATCTGCCATCGTTGAGATTTGGCTGAAGGAAGGCAAACTTGAGCGAAAAGTTGTTTTCAGCGGAGACTTAGGCCATCGCGGGACCGCAATTTTACGGGATTTTACGATGATCGATAGTGCAGACCTGGTGCTCATGGAAAGCACCTACGGCAACCGGCTGCACCGCCCCTGGCAAGACACCTGGGATGAAATCGACGATATAGTGACGCAAATAAAAAACAAGCCAGGCAATGTGCTGATCCCTGCCTTTTCCGTCGGGCGAACGCAAAATATTTTGTATATGTTCGCGCGCAACTACGAAAAATGGGGCCTGCAGGACTGGAAAATTTTTCTCGACAGCCCGATGGCTATCGAAGCCACTGATATCTACCTGCGCCACCATCAACTCTACGACAAGGAAGCTTCGGAATTCTGGCGGGATCGCGGGAGCTTGATGGGCATGTCCAATCTGACGTTTTCGCGCTCCTCAGCAGATTCCATGAAAATCAATAAGATAAAAGATGGCGCTATCGTTATTGCTGGCAGCGGCATGATGACCGGTGGTCGCATCAAGCATCATATTAAACACAATATCTGGCGACCGGAATGTCATCTGATTGTGACCGGGTATCAGTCCAACGGGTCATTGGGTCGAAAACTGGTCGAAGGCGCTAAACGGGTCCGGCTGTTTGGCAGCCGCGTTCGAGTGAAAGCAAAAATCCACACCATTGGCGGCTTATCTGCACACACGGATCAAAAAGGCCTGATCGACTGGTACAGCAATTTCAAATCCCGCCCGCCAGTTTTTCTGGTACACGGAGAGGCCAGAACAATGAAAGCTCTGCAAAAGAAAATGCGTAGCGATCTAAACGCTCCGGTTCATATTGCGCGTACGGGGAGCATAATTGATCTAGATAACCTGGAGCAATACAGCAAATAACCCAAGTATAGGCGCACATGGTTGCTGCTTTGTGCACGTTAGTGCAATCCGCGAATGCGATGGGTAACACCGCACTCGCGGATTCTGCTATACCTGTGGTTCTGTCAGCAGGTGTTCACGCGGATTAGCGAGCGCTTCTTCATCGAATTGCCGCAACAGATCGAGCGCTTTTGCAGACAGATTTTCCGGCAGTTGCAACTGCACTACCACATATTGATCACCGACCGGGCTTGCCGGTAATCCGCGACCACGCAAACGCATACGCGTGCCACTTTTAGTGCCAGGGGGAATTGTCATTGCCACTTCACCACCAAGCGTTGGCACCTTCAGCTTCAGACCGGAAACACTTTCAAGTGGCGTCACCGGAAGTTCCAATGAAATATTGGCTCCATCAACGCTAAAGTACCGGTGCTTTTTTAATTTAATATTGAGTCTCAGATCTCCCGCAGGTCCGCCGTTAAGCCCGGGCCTTCCCTGAGCTCGAAGTCGCAACTGTGATCCATCAATCACCCCGGCCGGGATCTTCACACTAAGTGTCCTGGCTGCCTGACCTGCACCGGCAGGAATTTTCAGATTGGTTTTACCCCCGCTATATGCATTGTTCAGCGCTACCATTACAGTAAGACTGATATCGTCTCCCTGCTGCGGTCTGCGACGGCGCGGCTTTTGGCCAAACCCCCCAGCGGCGTCTTGCCCGAAGCCTCCTTTTCCACCCATTGCAGAACCAAAGATGCTTTCAAAGAAATCGCCAAATTCACCGCCACCAAATGAGCTCGGGTTAAATCCACCACTGCCCTGCCAATTTGGGGGGCGCTGAAAGTCATCACCGTTGCGATATCCGTGCTTTTTCAGCTGATCGTATTCTGCCCGGCGTTTTTCATCACGCAAAGCTTCATAGGCTTCGTTAACTTCTTTTATTTTTTCTTCTGCATCAGTCTCTTTACTGACATCAGGATGAAATTGACGCGCCTTTTTTCGATAAGCGCGCTTAATCTCATCCTGAGACGCGGTTTCAGACACGCCCAGAATTTGATAGTAATCTTTAAATTTCATGGTAAACGATTCCAGCGGTCTCCCAATAGCCGAACCATGGGACTTCCAGCTACACAAATGCTGTTAATATAGCGCCAAAGCAACATCCCTCAAGATGTTACTTCACGGATTCCAACACATTACACAATTTTTCAATCCCTGCAGACAATCCCGATTTAAAACCCCGCTTATGCGAATTACCGTCGTTATTCCAACCTACAATCGAATCGGTGTGATTCAACGCGCCATAGAATCGGTCTTAAATCAAACCCGTCCAGCAGATCAAATAATTGTAGTCGACGATGGATCCACGGATGGTACCGCAACTTTGCTGGAGAAAACTTATGGAAATCAACTCACACTGACAGGCCTGCCAGAGAATATGGGGGTCAGTGCTGCCAGAAACCACGGTATACGTAAAAGCACCGGCGACTGGATTGCGTTACTTGATTCAGATGATGAGTGGATCAAAACCAAGCTTGCCACCCAACAAGCCGCACTGGAACAGGCACCCCACGTGCTCTGCCACACCGAAGAGATCTGGATAAGAAACGGCATCCGTGTGAATGCGATGAATAAACATACAAAACGTGGGGGGTATATTTTCCAGTATTGCCTGCCGCTGTGTGTGATCTCTCCCTCATCGGTTCTGATTGACAAAAAGATATTCGACGATGTTGGGTATTTCGATGAGACACTACCAGCGTGCGAAGACTATGATTTATGGTTGAAAATATGCGCCAGGCACCCGGTACTTTTTGTACCGACACCGCAGTTGATTAAGTACGGAGGACATCAGGATCAGCTTTCACGCCAACACTGGGGCATGGATCGGTTTCGAATCAAAGCAATGATCAACAGATTGGAGGAAGGCCACTTAACAGATGATCAAATCAAACAGACAAATGAGTGCCTTTTGACAAAAGCCCAAATCGTTCTTAAGGGAGCGGTCAAACATGAAAACCATGCGATGATCGAATATTGCCAGAATATTCTGGATCGCAACTTCAACCCTCCCAACGGTGCGAGCACTGTAAATGATTAACTTTGTGATTGCACACCACACAGAGGCAGCCCCTCTAATACAGCACTATAAGCTAAAAAAGCTCAACGGCAAGCAACCGTTTCCATCCTTTGCAAGCGACAACCATAGGCTTATTATCAGTGGAACGGGTAAATCAAACAGTGCCGCCGCCACCGCGTGGCTGGCCAGTTTTGAAGAATCATATCCAACAAAGACTGATGGGGTGTGGGTAAACGTTGGTATCGCAGGCCACCTGGACCACCCTGTCGGTACATTGCGATGTGCAAATAAAATCACGGATAGCACCACTGACAGCGTGTGGTTTCCGGTGCAAATCAAATCCACCATCAGCAGTAGTCACGTACTGACTACAGATAAGGTTTGTCATCAGTATCAACCCGATTGTCTGCATGAGATGGAGGCCAGCGGCTTTTACAGAACGGCGCTGCGGTTCAGTACTTCCGAGCTCGCTCAGTGCCTGAAAATAGTATCTGATAACACCGAACACTCCGTCGACAATATTGACAAAACACAAATTGGCGATTTAATTTCAGATCAACTTACTGCTATCGATCAATATCTATCATTTTTAAGTGAGCTGTCTCAGGAGACACAAGCGATAGATACCAGTAACGCCGAATGCGTTTTTTGTAAGCGATGGAAGTTCACGGCAACCCAGGAACGTCAGCTGCAAAGACTTTTACAACGCTATTCCGTTTTAGTAGGCGATCCCGAAACAGTTGTAAGCAGTGAAACATACCCTGCATCGGTAAAGTCCGCATCTCAGGCCCTCGATATACTACGTGGTATTTTACTCCGCACTGAAAGCGCTTTATAACCATGATAGATCATATCTATATTGAAGAGGCGATTGTCGATCACCATCGATCACGCGAGATCATCAACAGGTATCCAAAGGCGACCATTGTCACCTGCTCAAGATATAACAATGTTTTCAATAGCAACGCTCAGAATTTCCGACTTCAGAAACAACACCCATCATTAATTCTTGCGGAAAAAAATAGCGGCCGGGTTATCGCAACACCTGAGGGTTACGGAATCGGTGGTCTGGAAAATTACTACTTTTCTCATATGCTGAATTGCTTATATGACTGTCGGTATTGTTTTTTACAAGGAATGTATCGGTCCGCACATTACGTTGTTTTTGTGAACTATGAGGATTTCATGAACGACATCAGCGATCTCGCAAACTCGAAGGATGAGCCAGTCTGGTTTTTCTCCGGATACGATTGCGATAGCCTGGCAATGGAACCAGTGACAGGCTATATGCGCTACGCGCTACCAAAGTTCGCAGCCCTGAAAAATGCAAACCTGGAAATAAGAACTAAAAGCACGCAGATCAGAACACTACTTAATGCGGAAGCTTTGTCCAACTGCGTGGTGGCATATAGCTTTACCCCGGAAAAACATGCCGAAGCGCTCGAGCATAAAGTTCCCTCTGTTGAAAAGCGGATCCAGGCTGCCGCAAAACTACAACGTGCAGGCTGGAAAATTGGATTACGTCTTGATCCGCTTATTCATACCGCTTCATTTGAATCAGATTACACCAGACTGCTACAACAATTATTCTCGGCACTGGATGCTGAAAGTATTCACTCTGTGAGCTACGGACCGTTTCGATTACCACGGGACTTCTATAAAAAAATGGTGAAATTGTACCCACGGGA
>CAZNOB010000009.1:48956-65588 GCA_964574535.1 uncultured Granulosicoccaceae bacterium
CGTTTCGATTACCACGGGACTTCTATAAAAAAATGGTGAAATTGTACCCACGGGAGAAATTATTTGCGGGTCAATTGACTGAAACGGGCAAGATGGTTTCATACGAACCTGATCTGGAGGCTGCTTGTCAGGCCTGGGTCCGAATGGAATTACTAAAGTACATCAGCGCAGAGCAAATTTTCCCTTGCTCCTAGGACAAGTATGCATTTGCCAGATGAACGCCTGCATTATTCATTGAGATTCACCGCCCGGAGTCAAAAGTGCAAAGCAGGTCAGTCTATTGATCGATAAACGTGACTAGCCACCTGCGAAAGGGATTGGCTGAGATGTGAAGCAATTTTGTGCCTTGGCTATAATAGACAGTCTGTAGATTCAGGCAACGGACCAAAAGGTAACTGAATCACTTTAAATACGGCATCAAAAAATATGGCATCGAACTAAAATCACTGAGTCGCCTTGTGAATAATGCAGACTAAGGGACGATAGGTATTTGTATCGTGTCATCAAGTACCAAATGACTTGCGATCGGCAGCTCTTCAGAGACACTGGCGAGTGTCAGACCATTCTGCGTTTCAATTTCCATTAGCCAGGCAGCAAACCTGCTGATAACAGCGGTGCTGCTTTCACGCCACCACTTGCTATTCCCCCATAAGAGATTCTGCCTGTTTTGCGGAGCTGTCGGCAAGAGATGGTGATACCCCCTATCCATTAAATCAAGAGTGGAATACCGAACCGGGCCATAGCCGAACACGGATGCAACTTTTCCAGATTGCGCGACATCGGAAACAAACTGTAAAAAATCCCATGATATTGCCGGGTTCGGAGCGTCAGTGGGAATAGCCCACATCGCAAGTTCTGTCACCGCCGCATCCCACAGAACACCCAAATCTTCTCTCTGGTAATCAGCATACCGGACCAGAGAATCGTTACTCACCATAGCAAAAGTTGCTTCTCCGGATTGCAATAGTTCCAGCGCATCAATATCGCGTTCAACCCAGACAATATCGTGCTTTATTAAATTTAGTTTTTTTTCAATGAGCGACCATACTGACTCGGGATCGTTGAGTGCTTTGTAGACATCAGTACCGGGAATGCCGCTGGCGACCAAAGCCCACTCAATTAGTACCCGAGGTGATTTTCGCATTACCCGCTTGCCTGGATAATAGGTAGTATTAAAAAAATCGCCGATTAGATGAGGTTTATCGGCCTCGACTATATGACTGGTATTATAAGCCATCACTGTAGCCCAGACTGAATGTCCAACAGCACACGGCTGCAAAGCATTAGGCAAATAATCCTGAATTATTTTTTCACCAGCTGCAGTCCGTGCCAAAGATTCCGTCGGAAGCAGCATTAAGTGATTGTTATCGCACTGATCAATCGCATCATACAAAGACAGCTCTACAACCCCCTCTGGAATCGCTGTCAAATCCTCTGAACCGGGAGGGGAATTTTGAGCAATTGAAATTCCTGCCTGCTCTGCGAATGGGGCTAGAAATTCCAGATTAATGGCTTTCCCATGCTCCCCTCCCCAGGTCGATACAGACAAAGTGCTCGCCTGCACAGACATAAACAGACTTGCTGCGATCACTGAGATGATTGAAGGAATATTTGTCATAGCCACTATTGTTGTTTTTCTGATAACACCAAGGTAAGGACGGACTCCGAACCAGCGGTTCAACGTCACCTACAAAAGGTAGCAGTAATCCAATATTCAACAATGGCGGCTTTAATGGCACACTTCCCGTCATTTTTTTGTCGCCAACGAATTTCAATGGCCGAGTTAATAGATGGCAAGCTGGCATTGCAGAGCAATATTCCTCAACTATAAATAAACAGACAACTGTACTGGCAGCACCCTGCAAACCAACAATAACAATAGATAGGTACCTGAATGTCCACTGCGACTCATGATTTAAGGCAACTACCAGACGCTGGGTCCGACAACACCACTGACGAGGACCCCATCGATCTGCGTGACTATATAAAAATCGTGCGCAAACACCGATGGGCAATTCTACTGACTTCTGCCTTACTCACTGCTATTGCTGCCTATGTAGTTTCTGGCATGACCCCCATCTATCGCGCTACGACTACACTGTTGATTGAAACCCAACAAACGATGCCAATGAATATCGACGAGATAATCGGCATCGACACTACTAATAAAGAGTATTATGAAACACAGTTTGAAGTCTTACGTTCCCGCAAATTAGCTAAGCGCGTAATGGACGAGATGGGCCTCTACTCTCATCCGGAGTTTTACAATCCCAATGACGCCATGCTGGAACAATCACCGGGCACATCAACGACGACCTCGGTTAGTGACGCAGATAACGACAGTGCTACAAATTCGTATGGAACCCGGTCTTTAGATAATGACTCAATTCAACGCCAGATAGCGGTTAATCGTTTTCTCAGCAAGCTTTCCGTGCTGCCGGTTAAAAATACGAAGCTGGTACGTATTCGATTCGAATCAAGTGATCCGTATTTCGCTGCACAGGTGGCAAATAAGGTCGCCGATACTTACATCATCAGTTATCTTGATTCACGCATGGAAATGGGCGAGAAAGCTACTGGTTGGCTGGGTGAACGGTTGACTGGATTGAAACTTAAACTGGAAGAATCGCAAAACAAACTGCTTACATATAAAGAGCAGAACGGATTAATTGAAGTTGAGGGCTCTGTTGGCCGACTTTCAGAGCAGGAGATTGGCATCATCACCAGCAAACTCCTGGATGCCGAGGCGCGTAAGGCACAAACAAAAATTCTGTTTGACGATGTCACAGCAACCAAAGCCGAAGGAACAAGTTCGCTGCTTGGTTTACCTGTGATTGACTCTAATGAAATGGTGCGACGTTTTAAAATAGACATGCAGGAAGCACAGTTCAATCTTGACGAGCTTTCAAATCGGTATGGAGCGAAGCACCCACGTGTTGTTGACGCGGTTTCCCGATTTGATATCGCACAACAAAACCTTAACAGCCAGATCAATAATATTGTTGATACTATTGAAAAAGACTATTTGATTGCCTCACAGACTGTCGAGTCTCTGGAGGAAACTCTTGTCAACGGCAAACAACAGATTCAACAAGTTGGTCGCTCACAAATCGAGCTTCTGAATCTTGAACGCGAAGTTGAACTTAACCAGAAGATGTACGACACATTCTATACGCGTATTCGTGAGGTTGACGAAGCGGAGGGCATGACCACCACTAACGCGCAAATTTCAGAATATGCTGAAGCACCGCTCAGTCCTATCAAGCCACGCAAAGCTATCATTGTATTGGTAACCCTGCTGTTGTCGCTAGCTGGAGCTGTACTGGCGGCGCTACTTTTTGAATCAATGAATGACACCATCACCAGCACCGAGGATGTTGAAAAATTTCTCAAACTTCGAATGTTAGGAATTATACCAACAGTGACCAAAAAGGCGCTTAAGCGAAATGGATTCACCGCCTTGGTACCTGGCTCCCTCAGCGACAACAGAGAATCTTTCGAAGAGAGCATTCGTACTATCCGCACCAGCATTTGCCTGGAAGAAGCTGATGATCCAAACCAGATAATCATGGTAACCTCAGCCCTGCCCGGCGAAGGAAAATCAACTCTCGCCAGTCACCTTGCTCACTCGTTGTCACAGGTTGAAAATGTACTTCTGATTGAGTGCGACCTGAGAAGGCCAAGCCTCCACAGAGCATTCGATTTCGATGATTCAATTGGACTGGCTCAGCTTCTGTCTGGCGAAGCAAAATTCATTGACAGCATCAAATTGCAGGCGATTGACGAGCTGGATGTGATTCCCGCCGGCAGAATTCCAAAGAACCCGCTGGAATTACTTGGGTCTGCCAAATTCTCTCACCTGATCGATCAAATGAAGAAACGCTATGATCGAATTGTGATTGACAGCGCTCCGGTGCAAGCAGTGAGCGATGCTTTGATATTAGGCCAGTTCGCAGATGCCGTGCTATACGCAGTAAAAGCAAACTCTACCCCGATGAATATTACGGCTCGTGGTGTCAAACGCCTCAATGAGGCCGGCATCAAAATGGCAGGTGCTGTAGTCACACAGGTTAATCTCAAGAAAATCAGTCAGTACGGCGGCGATTTAG
This sequence comes from uncultured Granulosicoccaceae bacterium, assembly GCA_964574535.1. Classification (GTDB taxonomy): domain Bacteria; phylum Pseudomonadota; class Gammaproteobacteria; order Granulosicoccales; family Granulosicoccaceae. Next base: position 53,066 of record CAZNOB010000009.1, read on the forward strand.
ATTACCAGGGATACTACGACTACTACGGCTACTCGGACAATGAGTTATTAGATCCTGCAGAACTCTCAGAGCCCTCAGAAACCACAAGAGAGTTAAAGATCAAGGGTAAAAAATCAGAGAAGATTGACGAAGCTTCCGCGGCATAGGTAGTCTTTACCAGCGAACAATCTGATAACCATACTCACCGGCAACTGACGCAGTTGCCGGTTTAGGATCAACAACCACAGCCACACTTGACATCTTTAGCAGCGGCAAATCTACCTTGTGATCCGAATACGCACGCTGCACATGAGACCATCCTCTTTCTGTGAGCAAATCCTGAACTCTGCGAGCTTTTTCTACACCTATACAATTTAATCCCTCCAGTTCACCCGTTATACGGCCACTTGCGTCAAGCCTGGCGACCGAGCAAAGTAATTCATCAGCTTTTAGTGCCTCGGCAAGATATTCCACATAAAAGCTAAAGCTTGCTGTTGCTATCACTATTTTGTAACCCTGAGATTTCAGGTCCTGAATTTCAGCTATCGCACCACTTTTCAAATCATCTAACACAGTTACTTCACTAAAGCGCTTAGCCAGAGCCTTGAGCTTGTCAGGGCTAACTCCCCCAACAATCAACCCGAGAAAGCGGGCTTTTAACCAGTGATTACTACGCAATCCAGCCTTATGGAGCAAGAGTGACCAAAACAGTAATGGGGTTTTTAGCAACCGGGCCGGCATGCAGCGCAAACATAAAAGTAAAAAGCGAACGTAGGTATCGCGACGCGTGATGGTACCATCTAAATCAAAAACGGCAACGGGAATGCTGTAATCACTCATCACAACTAAAGTGGCAGTTTCTTAAACAACCACTCGGGGATACACTTAATAACCCACATGATATAGCGCCAGAACCACGGTGTGTATAACTCACTTCGCCTTCTTTCAATCGCTGAATCAATATCTGCAGCGACTTTCTCGGCACTGGCCCAAAGAAAACCTTTTTTAAAGTCCTGGGTCATAGGCGTATCAACGAAACCGGGTTTTACAGTGACTACTGTGACACCATGCTGCAACATTTCACTGCGAAGACCTGAAAGAAAACTTGCCACGGCACTTTTCGCGGCGCCATAGTAGTAGTTACTTCTCCGCCCCCGATCACCAGCAACGGAACCCACGACAGCCAAGACGCCACCGCCCTGCTTCGCAAACACCGATGTGACAGCAGCAGACAACGATATTGTACTGGTACCATTTAAAGCGAACTGCTCCATTGCATATTGAGGATCACTCTTGCATCGCTCCTGATCAGTCAACTGGCCGTAGGAAATTAACGCACAAATAACTCCATTGTTGCACGACTGCTCAACTAGATTTGTGTGGGTGTCAATTCTTGCCAGATCACTAACAATTACCTCGACCTTCGCACCGGAGACTATTCTTACATGCGCAGCTATTTCCTCCAGTTGAATGGAATCACGGGCAATTAAAACAACAGTGCTATATTTTTTGGCAACACGGTTTAAAAAAGCCTGAGATATAGCGGATGTCGCACCAAACACTACCAGTTTCTTCATTCTACTTTTTCAACCAGATTCATGGATTGACCCTACGCCAAAAGCTCGACGAGAATTTTGGATCAATATAGTATGAAAATTCATCCAGACCAGGGAAGCATTGACGAAATGTCTTTGCGCTCATGACCGCATCTTTTGCCGGGTATATCGCTCCACCCGCTTCTACAACCATAGCTTCCAGATTCTCCAGTAAGGAGACGGTTTTAGCTCCCCGGTTTGGAAAATCGAGCGCTAATGTTACTCCGGGGCGCGGAAAAGAAATCAAACCTGGCGATAAAATATCTCCCATGGTTTTTAATACAGAAAGAAAAGACCCCTGCCCTGAACGGCTTATTTCATCCAGCATATTAGTGATCGCGCTGGCGTTATCAAACGGGACCACGCACTGAAACTGATAAAAACCAGGACGCCCGTAAATTCGATTCCAGTCCAATAAAGAGTCCAAAGGGTAAAAATATTTAGCAAACGATTCTGTATAGGTGCGTGTACCATTATTTTTTAACAGATACAAACAATTGAATGCCATCAGGCTGACTCGATTTACCAATGGTATGCCTTTGCCAATGATCTTTGGCACTTTACGCTGACTGCGCCGTTGCGAGTCTCCCAAATAAAATGGTTGCTCAATATGGTTCGCTCTAAGGAACACCCCTCGCCCCGTATCTACACCACTAGCAAGACAGTCGATCCACGAGACACTGTACTCATGTGATTGTTCTGAACCTGCTGACAAGGCTAAAAACTCTTCGTAGTCACGATAAGCGATAGATTCCACTTGAAGAGAAGGATTAACGATTTTTTTTAACGAAAACTCTACCCAGGTGATCAGACCCGTAAGCCCGCAACCGCCAATAGTGGCGGCGAAATAATCGGGCTCCTCAGTAGGGCTACACTCAATCACATCCCCATTTGAACGCCTTAGTTCAAAGCGTTTAACAAAACACCCAAAACTTCCGGCAACGTGGTGATTCTTTCCATGCACATCATTCGCAACCGAACCGCCGACAGTAGCAAAGCTGGTCCCTGGCGTCACCGGCAGAAACCAACCATACGGCACTACCAGGCAAAGTACTTCCCATAAGGTGACTCCCGATTCACATCGCAAAATTCCGGCTTGAGGATCAAACGAAATAAACCTCGAAAGCAAAGTTGCATCAAGTACCGATCCACCTTCATTTATTCCTACATCACCATAACTGCGGCGTTGTCCGACAGGCAGCATTGATGCCGCGTCGATATTGACGATTTCCGCACGTCGTGAACGCAACAGATGCTTCTGCTGCTTTGCTTTGAACAGGTTGCCCCATGAATCGCTCATTTAGAAATTCTGAAATGATTTACTGGCTGAAGTGAAATCTACTACGCCTCTTCTTTCAGTGATTCTTTCCAGCTAGCATACGCTGCGTTTAGCATATCTGTATCACTGTCTTTTGGTTCCCAGTCCAGTTCACTTTTTGCTTTCTCCATTGACAGGATACAGGTTTCATCGGCGATGAGATATTGCTCAGGGTCGAGCAACGGTATATTCAGTTTATCCAGACAGGCCAGTACAAATTTAACAGCAAATGCTGGTGTCGGGACAACGATACTTTTACTGCTGGCAGATTTGATCAATGTTTTTAGCAGAGTTCGAACACGTGGCGCATCCAGCGAGCCGACATTATAAGCCTCATTTGGTATACCCTTCTCGACCGCTGCCAGACATATTTCAGCGCAGTCGCTGACAGAAATAAACTGGTAGAAATTCCGGCCACTGCCGATTGTCGGCACTGGCAAATTATTATCAATCAATTTAAACAGCGACTCAAGAATACCAAGACGCCCAGGCCCTATGATTAAACGCGGCCTGAAAATGGTGATTTTGAATCCACGTTCACGATATTTTTCACACAAAAGCTCAGACTGGTACTTGGCTTCTCCATACGGACCCAATGGAACTCGTGAGTGAGATTCCGGACGAGGATTTTCTACAGTATGGCCGTAAACCATATCCGTCGTGTAGTAGATAAGCTGACGGCATCCGGTTTTTTGCTCTAAAAAATCAAGCAGGTTTTCAGTCCCCTGATACAAAACACTCCAAAAATATTCGTGTCTGTCCGCCCGCTTGATGATGGGTACTAAAAGTCGAGCCGCAAAATGATAGACAATATCATCATCATCTACCGGCACGGTCGCCAGGGCTGCTTTGTCTGTGATGTCGACTTCCATATACTCGATATGCTCATAGTGCGATGACTTCGACTGCTTAATATCTATAGCAAGCACTTTCTCACCGCGAGCAACCAATTTTTTAGCGAGCTCTGTACCCAGAAACCCGTCACCACCAGTAATAATATGTTTCACTTGGATATTCCAATTTAATAACAGTTAGTAACACCGATCTGGCATGCCTAATGTTCAGTTCTGACCAAGAAATCAATTTCTGACTTTAAGACAATACTAATGATGAATGCGACGCCCTGACACCCAGTCAAATATTTGACTGAATTCACGACTACAATTAGACGATCGATGTAACTACTTAACAGCTATTGCGCCACTAAAAGAAACCATACTCTACATTAACTGTAAACCTGACAACCGCAGGATTATAGTTACCTGTTTATCTCATTCCAGCGTCAGTTTCGGTTCATTATGACAAAATTCATACCTCTGATATTGTTCACAGTGCTTACTAATTTCCTATCACAGATTATGCTTAAAAAAGGCATGACTCAGATTAGCCTGGGATCGCTTACCTCAGACAATATTCTTGCCGCTATACCGAGTATTATTTTTAATATCTTTGTTGTTGGAGGGCTAATCGTTATGGTGATCAGCATGGCAACGCATCTATTGGTTCTGTCAAAAGTCGATATCAGCTTCGCTTATCCCTTTCTGGGGTTGTCCTTTGTGCTAATAACACTATGGGGACATTTCGTTCTTGCCGAACCAATTAACCTGTTTAAGATTACAGGGGTCGCATTGATAGTTTGTGGTGTCGCGCTAGTGGCAAAATCCTGAAACCATGAGACCCCTGATTTGCGAACTTGATGGCACTCTGCTGAAAACCGACCTTCGTTCAGAACGGTTAATGCGTAAAGCAAAGCACATTCTGAAAAGAGTAATTTCTTCAGATACTGATTCAAAGCAAACACAACTGGATAACAACGCCACAAACACGTCACTTCCCATCAACGAAGAAATCTTTGAATTCCTGCAGGCCCGCAGATCAGCAGGACAGTCTCTGGTGCTGCGGTCAGATGAAGACTCAGAACACGTTACGTCTCTGCTAGGCGATAAATATATTTTTGAAGAAGTGATTTCGCATAATAATGCTGAATTACTCAAATCAAAATTTGGAGAGTTTGACTATTTAGGCACCGAAAGAACACCGCTATCGACCTGGCAAGCAGCGACAAACTGCTTCACCGTCGAAACAGGCTCGAAAACACCTGAAAAACTGAAGCAAAACAACCTAAAACTCTCTCAACAATTTTCGGTCTCACGCGGCGACGCAAAGTCGATATTCAAATCACTACGCGTGTACCAATGGCTAAAAAATCTACTAGTGTTCGTACCGATCATCACTTCACAGCAACTTAACAATACCGCTGCTCTGAAAAGTTCGATCATTATGTTCTTTTGTTTTTCAATGGTTGCTTCATTCGGATACATCGTAAACGATCTATTGGATCTACAATCTGATCGATCACACCCTGTTAAAAGGACCAGACCATTTGCAAGCGGCGCCTTATCTGTCGGGCATGGTGTATTTATAGGCATCGTGTTGTTGGCACTGGCAGGAATCGGCGGCCTCTTCCTTCCCGTAGAAGCGAACCTTGCACTGGGGATATATCTAATGCTCACCGTGCTTTACTCTCTCTACCTTAAAACCAAGCTAATGATTGATGTAGTTGCACTGGGAGGCTTGTTTACCCTTCGGGTGATTGGAGGGGCAGCGGCAATAGAATCCGAGCTATCGTTTTACTTGTTAAGTTTTTCCATATTTATCTTTTCCAGTCTTGCCATGGTAAAAAGATTTGCCGAACTGGACAATCTGCAAAAACGCAATAAGCTGGCTGCCCGCGGGCGTGGATATCAGGTAGGGGATATCGAATCGGTTCGAATCATTGGTATCTCGCTCGGTTATATGAGCGTTTTTATAATGGGCCAATACATCAACAGCCCTTTAGTCACTCAATACTACAATCACCCAAAATTTATCTGGCTGCTGTTTCCGCTACTGACTTTCTGGCTGGGAAGACTATGGATCCTGGCCAGCCGCGGTGAAGTCAATGAAGACCCCTTAATTTTCACCATTAAAGACACGACCAGTCTGCTGGTGGTGGCCGTGTCAGTTATCATACTGATAGCGGCAGATTGATATCACTCAAAAAAAAGGCCGCTTAATGATCAGCGGCCTTTCGTATAAGAGATTAAGTGACTCTTAAGAATTACTGGATTGCGTTAAAAGAAGCCTTCTTTTACTGTAATTACATCACCTGGCTCAATGGATTGTGACATCTTGATCCGGTCGTAGCTCTTCTTTTCACCGTCTATATCTCTGGTCAGGGTTATTTTCTTGCGTGATGCCCGATCTGTCAGCCCCCCCGCAAGTGATACCGCTTTTGCCAGAGTCAGGCCAGGTTCGTATCCATAACTGCCTGGTCGCCGAACTTCTCCATCAACAAAAAATGACCGATATTTTTCCACCGTGATGTTAACCGAAGGGTTTTTAAGATAACCATCGCGAAGCTTACTAGTAATCAGCTCAGTGAGTTGCGCCGGTGTTTGACCAGCCACAGGAATTGAACCCAGATATGAATAGTTTATCGATCCGGATTGTGCGATCGTCGCCTGCATGGTGAGGTCAGGTTCATCGAATACCTGAATGTAGATTTGATCACCCGATTCAAGGATATATTGGCTGGATGCAACAGAGAGGTCCTGCTGGGCAACTGCCGCTGAGGAAAATGCTCCGATAAAAGCAATCGATGCTGCAAGCCGTACAAGCGGGCGTGAAGCATAAGTAGAAATCTGCCTGGCTCGTTCAAAAAATCGTAAATTTATCATAGTAGTTACCGTACTTTGTGTCATTGTCATGACGCAAAAAGCGCCGTTCCATCAGCCTAATGATATAGTGAAACTCGGAAAATTCTATGAAGTTATTCCGAATTTACAATATGAGACTATGCCAGAAAGGTTGGCAGATCGCTTCTTAACGGCGCCTTAACCTTGAAATAACCTGCAAAATCAAAAAGTTCCGTTTGCTGTCAGCCCCACCAGAGAGCGGTTAAAGTCCCGATTATCGGTTAGACCGTCCCTAAAATCAGTGACAACGAACGCCCCGACATCCAGCCAGCGGCGCAGATTGTAGTTGCCTTCGAGACGCAGAGTAAAGGTGGTGTCATCAGAATCACTGCCCAGTATCCCGCTTGCCTGATCATCAATTCCCTCGTTATTCAGCCACCGTAAATCAACATCCGTCGAAAATCGATCCCTCCAGAAATGTCGCCAATCAATACCGATTTCCGAAGTAATCCCAATATCGTCGCCCACTACCGTTGCTAAATCCGGGTTATCCAGATTGAATACGCCGCGGGAGGTCTCACGGCCTCCGTTTACAGTAACAGTAGAAAACCTTCGCGGCTTCCAGGTGAATGACACGTCCCAGCCAATGTAATCAAGATCGCTGCGCGGCCCTTCATAATCTTCCCGAATATTGTTTAACTGAAAAGTTCCCGATGTGATCGCAGACGCATCAATCGATATTCCCACAAATTGACGGCTGATTTCGCGTGGTGAATTCCCGCCAGTGACCGAAGAACTGGACAACCCTGCAAAAAGTTGGGTTTTGGTGCCTATTCGGTAGAGGATGGTGCCGCTCGGAGAAAAATCGCTCTCGCTGAGACCAGCCTCATTGTCAAATTCTCTGTTTGAATTGGATAAAGCGAAGCGAACTTCGCCTCTGGCTAATGGCGCACCGTAGGCGACTTCGACTCTGGCGTTTGTTCGGACTATCGAGTCCGGCTCAGTCAAACTGGCCAACCGCCCGGCGTTTATACTGAGTCCGGTACCCAGAGGTTGATGAAAGTTCAACCGTTCCAACTCAACATTTGCTCGTAGCTGGCGAGTAATCTCTAGAAACCCTTGTGCTGCAATCTCATGGTCCTGGAAGCTCGCCTTGTCAAATTGGGGGTCACCATTTACACAGTCGGCGTCACGAGGTTCGCGACAAAAGTCTTCAAAGTACTGATAATAATCACCTTCGTACGACAGCGTTAAACGGTTATTTCGACGTTGAACGATATATTCCAGAGAAGGCTCCAGCCGGACAAACATCGATGAATCTGAACCATCGTTTTGTCGAAGCACATTGCTATCGCTCCCGATTTCAATAGCCAAATGGGGTGCAATCGCACCACCGTCTCCTAATTGATATATGCGCGCATCTACGGCATAGGCGCCGGCCCCACACAGAAACGCAGATGCACTCAAGACACCACCTACAATGTTTTTAAGTCGGCTTGCGCTTTTTGATATTTCCATTAGAGATCTCGATTAGTTATGCCGTTCGGGCGACATTCCCTCAACTTTGGAATCATATCAACGCCCCTTCTACGTTTGATACATCCAGACATTATTATTGTACAGCTTACTGCCGCAATCTATCTTTACAAAAAGCTGAATATTTGCCACATGACATTAACACTCAGCCACTTTTACGTCATTACATCATATGCGAGTAGAAAACCCATCCACAATATACGGCTACGCCATGGTTGCAAGATTTTTTCGCAGTGCAATTCTCCAGTGATCCGGACTTTGCCCAAGTGATTTCGAGCTTTCTGCTTTTTCCAGCACACTATATGAGGGTCGAGTGGCCGGAGTTGGAAACTGATCGGTATCGATTGGCAACACAGGTATGGCTTTTTTAAGAATTCCAAGCTGCAGTGACTCTTCCTGAATTGCTACTGCGAAATCGTACCAACTGGCGACACCAGCATCAGTCCAGTGAAAGATGCCCGATAAGCGCCGTTCGAGCGCTGCCCAGCACGCCAAAGCCAGCGGCTGTGCTGATGTCGGAGTTCCAATTTGATCAGCAACCACAGTCAACCGATCTTTTTCCGACATAAGCCGGAGCATTGTGCTCACAAAATTGGCATATCCCATCGAATAGACCCATGAGGTACGTATTATCGATCCATGCTCAGGGCTCGTCGACAGAATATGGGCCTCACCTCTGGCTTTCGACTCTCCATACACAGATAGAGGGTTCACTGTGTCACCGGGTTTGTAGGGGGTAGATTGCCGGCCGTCAAATACAAAGTCAGTAGAGATATGTACCAGCGAGATCGACATCCCCTGCGCGGCAAGCGCTAAATTTAGAGGGCCTTCCGCGTTAACCCGGAATGCCAGATCAGATTCTGATTCCGCACGATCGACCGCAGTGAACGCGGCGGCATTGATTATTCCGGCGGGCTTTTCAGTCTCGACCCAACGGAGAACCTCGGATCGATTTGAGATATCCAGCGCACTTTTGTTTGCCACAATCGGGATATAACCATCCGGTGCGCTTAACTGAAGCGCATTCCCAACCTGGCCGTCGGCCCCGGTAATCAGGATTTTTTTTAACGCATTCATTAATTTAAAAGCTCGGAGCACTGCGGAAAGGAATACCCGCTTTATCTTTTGCCGATAGTGCCGTTTCCACACCGCTGACCAGGGGCCATTCAACGCCGATATCCGGATCATCCCACCGAAGTGAGACTTCATCCTCAGGAGAATACTGATCAGTACATTTATAAAGAAAGTCTGCACTTTTACTCAGCACATAAAATCCATGAGCAAAACAGGGCGGCACCCATAGCATTCGATGATTGGCATCACTGAGTTCAACCCCGACCCATTGCCCATATGTATTCGAAGATTTACGTAAATCTACAGCAACGTCAAAGACACTACCGGCGGTCACTCTGACCAGCTTTCCTTGTGTATGCTTGGTCTGGTAATGCAGCCCACGTAAAATCCCTTGCGCAGACCGACTATGGTTGTCCTGCACAAACCTGACCGGCAACCCGGCCTCAGCAAATTTTTTCTCATTCCATGACTCCAGAAAAAATCCGCGTTCATCGCCAAACACATCTGGTTCGATAATTTTTACATCGGATATTGTCGTTTCAATTATTTTCATTGTTACCTGAAGCCTGGAAATTGTTTTTGCAGCGACCAATTAGTTTATAGACGACTAAAATAGAATAAGCAGCCACTAAACCGGATAACAAGCCAGGAAAATCAACTGCGAAATCCAATAGCTTCAAATATTCTCGATACAATGAGCGGGTCATTTTGAAGAGAAAAACGACCGATGGAAGTCATTGAAATTATGCTGGCGAGAGCGAGAAATAGTAACAGCTACAAATTCACCACTTCGACAGAAAGTAGCTACTAAGTACCTACTAAGACCTGACAAACTCTTTCTGCCAGATTTTTATAACGCTAGTCCACATTTCGAAGCGGCCCCCACCACTGCGGATGATCAAGATACCAATCAATGGTCTTGGCGATTCCCGTTTCGAAGGTTTCTTCGGGCTGATAATTGAGATCACGATTCGCTTTGCGCGGATCAATTGCATACCGGCGATCGTGCCCACGCCGATCTTCAACATAGGTGATTAGATCCTGACTGCGATCACCATTGGCGGCCGGAGCTTTAGGATACTTTTGCTTCAGACTTTCATCAGATTGAAAACGATTGTCTATCTCGCGGCAGATTAAATTAACGATATCAATGTTGGTCCACTCGTTTATGCCACCGATATTATAGGTTTCTCCTACCTTGCCGTTTTTTATTACCTTATCAATTCCACGTGCGTGATCTTCAACATAGAGCCAGTCGCGAATCTGCAGCCCATCCCCATAAATTGGTAGCGGATCGTTATTCAGGATATTGGTGATAATCAAGGGGATGAGCTTTTCCGGGAAATGGTAAGGCCCATAATTATTCGAGCAATTGCTCGTGGTTGTCTGCAATCCAAAGGTGTGAAAATATGCATGCACCATGTGATCAGAAGCTGCCTTACTGGCAGAATAAGGGGAACTTGGGGCATAAGGAGTCGTTTCAGAAAACGCAGGATCGTCGGGACCAAGATCGCCGTATACTTCGTCCGTTGAAACATGGTGGAATCGATGGGTCGGTACGAGATTTTCATCCAGCCACACCTGACGCGCGGCCTTCAACAGGCTGTGTGTACCCAGTACATTAGTCTCCAGGAATACATCCGGACCTGTAATTGATCGGTCGACATGACTTTCGGCTGCAAAATGAACAATCAAGTCCAGCATATGGTCCCGCAATAGTGACTCAACTAGGGCCTGATCATTGATATCACCCGCAACAAACTTAAATAAGTTGTTGTCCATGCAAGCGGCCAGACTCGCTTTATTACCCGCATAGGTCAAAGCGTCAAGCACAAACACTTCGTCAGCCGGGTTTTCCGCCATCCAGTAATTCACAAAGTTTGCGCCAATAAAACCTGCGCCCCCGGTCACGAGAAGCCTGCTCATTTAATCTCCAAATAGCGCTCATTACATACGCTCAAAACTATCCCTGCTTGCGAATTCCGCACCACGCAGAGTACATTCAACCCTTGCGCCACGAGTCCAGAACGCAATTTATAGATAGTATAGTTCCTAAGTAGTACTCGTAGAATTCAACAAACTACGGCAAACCCAAATAAACCAGTCTAAAATGTGACTGATACCGGATGAAAAAATCTTATAGATAGTAATATACTGTATATTTTCGCTCCCACAAAAAAATTAAAATCATAAAAAACAAAAACTTAAGATAAAAATTGACTTATAATGTCAGGACAATTAACCTTCCCATCAATATTAATGGCAGGAAAGCCCCGGAGAATGGCTCAATGAAGGATCAATTCATCGATAACGCTGGCTGCACCGAAGTATGACTGCGACAACAAATAGCCGCCTGGAAGTTGAGGAAGGATCACCCCTTTCGGCAAGGTTTAGCTTCATTCATCTATTGGAAAACCTCGGAACTACCAGCAAGTTTAATCTTCGCAGTTTCACTCTTGCGTTTGGTGACTTTTGCGCAATCATTGTGTCTCTTGGCCTGGGGTGGGTTGCTGCAGGGATATTTCGCCACTTCACGGTGGCGGAACGAAAAAGTTTCATCCCCATTACCACGGCGGACTTGGGATACCTTGCTCTAATCGTGCTTATCACCACCACTGTTCTGCTGATATCAAATCTGTCGGGTGGTCACTACTCCCGTGGAAAGCTTTTTTGGTCACAGGTAACGGAAGCAATCCAGGCGGTGGCCTACGCAGTGGCTGTCACAACAGTGGCCTTGTTCGCCACCAAAGAAGATTTCTCCAGACCTTGGCTGGTTTCGTTTTGGCTACTTGTCATAGTACTTTTGCCTGTATTTCGGTTATTTAGCACTAAGCTATTGATAAAAAGGGGAATTTGGTTCCGCAATGCGGTGGTGATCGGTGATGGTGAGAATGCCAGAATTGCAGCAGCCGCGCTGGAAAGCGACAAATACCTGGGCTTTAAAGTCGTTGGATTTATCAGAAAAACTCACACCGCTATCGCCGGACAAAACTATGAAATGCGAAGGGTTGCATCGCAACATTTAACCGGCCATCCAAACGAGGTGGGCTTCGTTGTTTTTGCGTTTGACACCGCCGATGAATTTACAACTCACAGAAATGAAATCGAAGACTTGATGGCAAAATCAAGTAGCGTAGTTCTAGCACCGCCACTTGCCGGCCTACCTATGCATGAAGCTGAAGTTCTGAGCGTCTTCAAGCACGATGCTGTGCTGCTCAGACTCCACAACAATCTTAAAAAGCCCTGGTCTCTGGTGCTCAAGCGAGGCTTCGATATAATCACCTGCGGTTTCCTGACACTGTTGATCAGCCCCTTACTCCTGATCATAACTCTGCTTGTTGCTC
>CAZNOB010000010.1:0-7960 GCA_964574535.1 uncultured Granulosicoccaceae bacterium
CAAATGTTGCTGATATTTGCCTATCGAAATGCACCGGCACAATATATTGCTCCGTTTCAGTACAGCCAAATGCTATGGGCCGTGCTTTTTGGTTACCTGTTTTTTAACGAATCACCTAACAACAGCGTATGGCTTGGCTCTGGCGTTATTATTTTATCCGGAATCATGATTGTCTGGCGCGAGATGGCAGTCTCTGCAAATAAGCCGATACTGAATACACGGAACTTCCGTGCTGTCTCTGGCCCCTCTGCTTTTAGCGCAGAGACAGACCAGCAAGATCGCAACATCAAATGAACCTGTTGTGGTGTTGCACGAAAAGATCGAGATGATTCATTGTCAGTCTGCCACCGCCATCTTAAACTAGTGTACTGATTTTTAATCACAGGCACGGCCCATGAGCGATGCGCTCGGTGCATTCCATCCTTCAATCCGCAACTGGTTTACCGCCAGGTTTGCCGCACCAACAGCCGTGCAACGTGAAGCATGGCCAGTAATAGCGAGTGGAGATCACGCACTGATCACCGCGCCCACCGGCAGCGGTAAAACTCTCACTGCATTTTTGTGGTCGCTTGATCGATTTGCCAGCCAGCATTGGCAACCGGGCGCGACGCGCGTGATCTATATTTCACCCCTTAAGGCATTAAATAACGATATACAACGCAACCTGTTGGGTCCGCTTCAGGAACTGCGCGCCAATACTGATTTCCCACTGGTTCAGGTACAAACTCGCTCAGGTGATACCACGCAGAATGATCGGCAAAAGATGTTGCGAAAACCGCCGGATATTTTAATCACCACGCCTGAAAGCCTGTCATTGCTGCTCACCACAACACGTGGCCGGCTGGCGTTAAGCACCGCTGAAACGTTAATTCTCGATGAAGTGCACTCACTGGTTGATAACCGGCGCGGCGTGTCATTAATGACATCAGCCGAACGGCTGCTGGATATCACCGGCGGCCTGCAACGCATTGCACTGTCAGCAACAGTCAACCCGCTTGAAGCAGTGGCACATTATATCGGGGGTTATGACGCCGGTGGCTCAGCCAGAAAAGTAACAATCATCAACCCACCGTCGAACAAAGATATATCACTTAAAGTCAGGTATCCGTGCGAAGTAAAGCACGCAGCGGAAAACGGTATGTCAGTATGGGACCCACTGGCAGAGAAATTTCGAGACCTGGCTTTACTAAATCGCAGCACACTGTTTTTTACCAACAGCCGCGCGATGGCTGAAAAGATCACACTTAAAATTAATGAACAATCCCCTGCCTTACTGGCGTATGCCCATCATGGATCACTGGCAAGAGACATTCGTACTGAAGTTGAACGCCGCTTAAAAAACCAGGAACTCCGTGCGATTGTCGCCACCAGCTCACTGGAGATGGGTATTGATATAGGCAATCTTGACCAGGTAGTTTTAATGCAATCGCCCCCCGGTATTGCAGCAACACTGCAACGTATCGGTCGTGCCGGTCACAGCGTGGGTGAGAAAAGTCGCGGGGTTTTATACCCGATTCACTCGGCAGATTTTGTTGAAGCCGCTGCACTGTCTGCAGCAACTCAGGCGCGTGATCTGGAACCGTTGAAACCACTAACTGGCGCGCTTGATATGCTGGCGCAGATCATTATCTCTATGTGCGCCACCGAGACTTGGCAGGTTGATTCGTTATATGCCCTGCTTACCCGAAGCACTCCTTACCAACAGCTACCCCGACAACACTTTGATCTGGTACTGGACCTGCTATCCGGTCGCTACGCGGGAGCGAGAGTCAGAGAACTACAGGCACGCATTATTTACAACCGCATAGATGGAACGGTTGATGCGAAAAAAAGCGCATTGTTTGCTTTGTATAACTCCGGTGGGAGCATTCCTGATCGGGGCTATTACCAAATCAGGCATGCAGATTCCGGTGTTAAAATCGGTGAGCTCGATGAAGAGTTTGTCTGGGAGGCCAAAACCGGTGATGTGTTTTCACTCGGCACGCAGAACTGGCAGGTAAAGCAGATAACCCATAACGATGTATTTGTGACAAATGCAAAAAACGGATCGGCCCCGCCGTTCTGGCGTGCAGAACGATTTAATCGCAGTTTTCACTATGCCACCCGCATTGGTGAGTTTCTACAACAGGCAGACCTGTGGCTGGACAATCATCAAACCGAGAAACTAAGCGCACATCTTACCGACCAATTAGAGTTCGACGAACTGGCCAGTAACAAGCTTACCGAATATTTGCAGCGACAGCGCGAAGCTACTGAAACAGCATTGCCGCACAGACACCATATTTTGATTGAGCTTGTCTCTACCGGACCAGGAGGATACCGTGGGCCGGACAATCAACGGCAGTTAATATTACACACCATGTGGGGTGGTAAATTAAATCATCCATGGGCTTTGGCGCTGCAAAACGCCTGGAAGGAACGCACCGGTGAAACCCCGGATATTCATACCGACAACAATGCCATTGTTATCCAGATAAAAAGTGATCCGGATCCCGCCGAAGTACTGGCAATGGTGACACCCGCAAATCTGGAAAAACATTTACGTGCATCACTTGAGGGGTCTGGTTTTTTTGGCGCTCGATTTCGCGAGTGCGCCGGTCGTTTTTTACTATTGCCCAGACAGAGATTTAATCAGCGCCTGCCTCTGTGGATGAGTCGTCTGCATGCCAAAAGACTCATGTCTGCAACCATGCAACTGGATACTTTCCCGGTTCTGCTGGAAGCATGGCGAACCTGCCTGCAAGACGAGTTTGAGCTGGAACCACTCAAACACATGTTAAACGAGGTATCCGACGGGGTCTGTGAATGGAGTTTTGTACACACCAGGACACCATCACCGTTTGCAAGCAATTTGACCTTTGATCAAATTAGTAAGCACATGTACGCAGATGATTCACCGGATGAAGCACAGGTCAGCTCACTGTCTGAAGATCTGATCAAAGCGGCTGTCCATGATAAAAATCTACGCCCCCGAATCAGTGCCGACATTTGTCACCAGTTCATCGCAAAGAGACAGCGCACTCACCCGGACTACCAGCCCGCCGATACTGATGAGTGGAACGAATGGGTAAAAGAGCGAATCATTATTCCAGAATCAGAATGGTGGAATGAGTGGGGTGATAATCCCACATCAACCAATAAACAATTGTGCTTGCTAACGCAGCAGAACAGGCGCTGGGTATGCCACCTGGAAGACGCAAAGCACCTAATAGAATGCGGACTGGCCAAAAACTGCCAGTGGCGCGCCAAAGCAAGAAAAACACTACCCTGCATTGAAGATCAAAGAGATCACACCGCACTGGCAGGCGAGATCTTATCGTTTTACGGGCCCCTGGATCACCCTGCTATCACAGAATTGCTGCCTTCACTACCCGAAGGGTTCCCTGATCAAAGCTCTGACACAGAGTCTGCTTATAACCTGATCAGTGGTCAGTTGATCGATGGCAACGATAGTCTTTTATATTGTGATGCCGAGAACTTTGAAATACTGCTGCGCTGGCAACGTGCCGCTAACCGACCGGATTTTGAAGCCTTGTCCGTCCGGCAATTACCATCCGTGCTGGCCAACTGGCATCGCTTTAATCGACAGTGCAACGAACAAAGTATTCTTGATACAGTTGATCAGCTGCGTGGCTACAGCACTTATATACAGGCACTGCTGGTTGACTGCTTCGCGGCACGGCTCACTGATTTTTCTGATCATCAACTCGATAGTACATTTAGCCAACAGCAACTGTCATGGGCCGGTAGTGGCAAAGGACAATGCTATCTCTCTTACCCCGAGGATATTGAACTGCTGCACGAATCCGCCAGTGCGGTAAAAAAACCGGTGGCAAAAAGCAGGAGCACCGTTCCCCATGGTTCTTTAGATAGTGGGCATAGTCTCCTGGCGTCGTGCTTTAACGATGTGACTGCACGCTATAGCTTTTTGCAAATCAGTGATCAACTGAGACAGCAGAACGGCAGCATCGATGCTGCACAAAGCAATGAACTTTGGTGGGAATCCGTATGGGCGGGCAGAATCACGGCTGACAGCCTGACACCGCTGCGCCAGGGACACGCCCGCAACTACTTGTTGACAAGCACGGCTACGTCGAGTCGCGGCTTCCAAAGCCCCAGAAGACGCGCTGGAAATAGTGGCAGAGCCTGGCCTGGTAACTGGCAGTTAATCGCAGAGCCACCCCCACAATCGGACCCGCTGACAGATCTGGAAGAGAGCCGTGAACGAGTACATTTGCTGCTGGATCGCTATGGGATGATCAGTCGGGAGATTGCTAACCGCGAAGGCGGCCTGCTGCGCTGGAAGCATTTATTCCGTGCACTGAGAGTGATGGAACTATCCGGTGAAGTGCTACAGGGGTTATTTTTCACCGAATTGAGTGGTCCGCAGTTTATTAGCCAACGCGCGTTTAATCGTCTTAATCAAAACGAACAACCCCCAAAACATTTCTGGTGCAGCGCAGTGGATCCGGTATCACCCTGCGGCCTTGGTCTGGACTGGCCACAACTGCCACAAAGACGCATGCAAAATTATCTAAGCTTCTACGACGGCAAGCTGGCAATGGTTATTGAAAATCTGGGACGACGTTTGACTTTTCACATTGATCCGCAGGATAACGCCATTGACCTGATACTGGCGCCCTGTGTACATATCGCGAAGACCAGAGGTAAAGTGCAGGTAGAAGAGATAAACGGCGAAAGTTCACGTCAAAGCCCTTTCACCCCTGCCCTTGCAAGAGTCTTAAAAAAGAGGGGTGATCACCGCAGTCTGTACTTCGAACCGTGAGACATATCCTGTTACCTGTTCGCTCCGATCACCTGATGGTGTCTGATAGTCGCATTCAGGTGTCAATACAGCCTTGCGCCTACCCTGCAATGGCATAGATAATCCACGGTCAATTTAATTGATTGCATCAGAGAAAAAATATGGCACTTAGAATGTCCGAAAACTCGCTATTTGCTGTGCTTCTGAGATCTTCATGGTGGTACAGCGTACTGATTGGACTTTTCCTGATTGCTGTTAGCCTGCTTATTGCTGGCGGTAAATATGTGTTCTTCGGCATATTCACAGCGCTTCCTTTTTTTGGCATCGCGGGCTATACCGCTTACCGACAACTACAACAACCCGGCAAAAAACGTGTGATTGAAGTGGCAACTCAGGCACGTAAGATGTCATCCAAAGAAATCGCTGCAAAAATCTCTGAAAATTATGAGCAACATCGTTTTGATGCCGAGCCATTCAAAGGCAATGCAGCAGATGTGGAGTTGACTCGTGGCGCACGTAAACTACTGCTCTGCAGCAAGCGGTTCAAAGCTGCCACTACAGGTATTGAGCCGCTAAAACAATTGGTTGCGGCAGGTGAAAAAGCTGAAGCCACCGGATACTTGTACGTGACGCTCGGTGATATCTCTGCAAACGCGCAAGACTATGCACGAAAAAACGATATTGAAGTTATTCGCGCTGATAAACTGGCTGTGTTTTTTGATGGTAAAGCGAAGATTGAATAGTGGGTTGGTCGGGCGCAGCTGACTTCGCACTCTGCGGGGGCTTGGCTGTGGGAGACGACTTCGAATAGCGAATCTTTTTTAGAGCACCTATCGATCTGGTGGTTTTATGTATCTTTCGGGGTTGGGCCGCTACTGCTTGTACGTTGTGCGGGCCGGGCAACGACTGAATCGCAACAGGTACTCCAGGGCACCTGGTTTAACGAAAATTTTTCTGCATCACGATCCTGTGACCAAACTGCCCTAATAGTCACGAGACAACGCCGCAAATTTAATGTGACTTTAATTTGAGCTTGGACCTATGGCGTGTCCGTCAATGAACACCTGCATCCGCTGCACTGGTCGAATTTCTATAGTACCCGCCTGTGCTGCAGCATCCAGCCTACGGATTAGTGCCTGTGCTGAATCCGCATTATCTGAGCGTTGTACCAGATTGAGCAGATCATCCGGAGAGCTGTATTTGAACTCCCGATCCCAACGATCAGCATTATGCCGGTAGAGCTGTACCTCAGGCCGGCAGCCTGCAGAACCACGGCAGTTTTGATCAACCAGAAACGCCCCGTTTTTATTTTCAGTCCAGAGCAGAAAACAATAATCGTTGCGGCACACCTGATTGTTGCCGAGGACAGCTAACAGGGAAGCGGGTATTTCTGCGGAACCATTAAGCACGCTGATAACATCACTAATCACAATTTCATTAGTGACTTTGTTTGCAGCCCAGCGGGATTTCGCGTTTAACACTTCATCAATTCTGGCCGCAAATTCTTTACTACCGTTGCGCTGCAAATCCTGTAGTGCTTCACGACCGGCGGGGCCAAAATCGAACGCCATTGCAGAGAGATCAAGTTTTCCTTCGGCAATACGTCCGTCCTTCAGTCTGGCCAGCTGATCTTTTACAGAAGTTGCACCGAAATCCAGTATTGGTGTGGCCAAAAATAACGCGACAGCACAAACCAATATAGCCAGAGCAACATTTGCCTTGCGTATCGTTTCGTTAAATTGCAACTTACGCAACGCTGCCACGATATAAGACGTACCGTACACCACAAGCAGGGCGCAGATTACCGTGGCCCAGAAGCGATCAGGCGTCCAGCCATATTGATCTACCCTCAGCCTGATTGCCAAAGCTGCGATCAATGCCAATGGTGCCAGGCACACAGCCAGCAATCGAGCAGCCCACTGCATAAAACGGTTTTGGCTCTGATTGCCGCTGTCTTCTCGTACCACCGAGTTCAGAAACACTAATGCCGCAAGCGCGCAGGCAAACAAAGTTGCCGATGTGTTGCGAGTGTTATTCCAAAGTGATTCCAGCCCGGTGAATGGCAGTACCAGCAGGAAGCCACAAAGACCCAACGCCACTGGCGCAGCAAGCAGTGAGAAAATACTTTGCACCAGCCTCTGCGTGGAAGCGATTATACCTTCGTGCTCA
Organism: uncultured Granulosicoccaceae bacterium; assembly: GCA_964574535.1. Lineage (GTDB taxonomy): Bacteria > Pseudomonadota > Gammaproteobacteria > Granulosicoccales > Granulosicoccaceae. The sequence continues at coordinate 6,935 of CAZNOB010000010.1, forward strand.
CGCAATACTCCCAGAGACGCTCCGAGCGAGGCACCCCCAAGCATCCAGCCGGTGATATCCTGCCGCAGCAGCTTTTTAAGTACATTAATTCCGACCAGTGAAAATAGCTCTGCGATCATATATGCCATACCGAAAGTCAGGCCGACAAACAATAAACCCAAAGGAAGAATGACCGCATTACTCCAGGAGTGATGATGCAAGGCCAGGTAGCTATGCCATTTACTATGCAGAGAGGTCTGATAAAACGGAGACAAAACAAACAGTGCCACCGCTAATGCGGCAAAGTTAAATATGTGCGGCCAGTCGATATGCAGGCGCCAATAGCCTATACCACCAACCACTACAGCGACGAGCAGTGAAAACACCACACCGCTAAACAGCCGATCACGACGCACAACAATTGCAAACACCAAACCAAACGACGCAATAGCTGCGGATAAGGATGCACGCCAGGTAACTTCGGCAGCATCTTGCCCTATCGAGTCAGTTAAGTGATAAATTGCGAATGCAAGGATTCCGCCCAAGAGGGTGAATAACAAAGGTCTGTTTGGCCAAGTGTCTGAGGTCAAGAGATTGCCCCCTCCGAGGATCGAAACTGTATTGATTGTAGATAAATTGCGCTGGCCTGTAACCACTCAATTGCCATTGCCGCCTACTTTGGGCCAATAAGCTCTGCCAGCAAGGAACCCAACACTGACACACCGGGTCTCGCTATTTAATTCAGATTGCAGGAACAAACTCTACATTGAGCTTCGAGTTCAGGCTAACGCATTATCACTGTTTGCCTCTATCCGGGTAGACGATAGGCCCGGACCAAACAGGGGCATGCCACCGGGCATCAACTTATGCTTAAGCGTGCATTTACATTCGCGGCATTAAGTTTAAAAGATGCTTTGTATATTCGTGTTCAGGTGACTCAAACAATTGTTCTGTCTCGGCGATTTCGCAGATAGCGCCACCACGCATCACCGCAACTCGATCACACATTTGCCTGATCACTGGTAAGTCATGTGAAATAAACAGCAT
>CAZNOB010000010.1:8060-18216 GCA_964574535.1 uncultured Granulosicoccaceae bacterium
TTAAGCCTGCCATTTAAACTGCTGTAGGGATCCTGAAATATCATTTGTAACGCACGCCTGGCTTGTAGGCTTTTTTCATCCTGCTTGTGTAATTCGACCTCTTGACCCATTACCCGTATGCGGCCAGCCTGAGGTTTGTACAAGCCCGCGATGAGTCTGGCTACTGTCGACTTACCCGATCCGGATTCACCCACCAATCCGAATGATTCGCCATCAGTAATACTAAATGAGACATCATTAACTGCGTGCAACAGTTTTCGATTACGACTAAACAAAGCATTTTTTATCACGAAAGACAGCTTCAGGTTGTTAACTGAAACAGCGATGCCATCATCACTTTTTAAATGGCTTTGCTCGCCTAACCAATGTTGGCTGACATCAATCTTCTTTAGCGCACTGCCCGCGTCGCTGCCGTCAATGTAATCTACCGAATTGAATCGGTTTAGCTTTCGATCTGCAGGTGGTACCGCTGCGATCAGGCTTACCGTGTAGTCGTGTTGTGGCGCTTTAAGTATTTGATCCACCGGACCTGTTTCAACAACTTCTCCGCGGTACATCACCGCTACCCGATCTGCAATATTGGCAATAACACCGATATCATGGGTAATAATAATGACGCCCAGGTTGCGTGTTTTGCAGAGGTCGCGAATCAGGTCAAGTATTTGAGCCTGAATAGATACATCTAACGCGGTGGTGGGTTCATCGGCAATAATCAATTCTGGTTCACCTGCCAGCGCCAGTGCAATCACCACTCGCTGACGCATACCACCCGAAAACTGATGGGGGTAGGAATTTAATCTGGCCTCTGGTTGATCAATCCCGACAGACGCCAATAGATCCAGTGCTCTTTGCCTGGCCTCTTTTTCTGATACCGGCAGCGATTTACGAATGGTTTCGATCAGTTGTTCACCAATTCGAAGGAGCGGATTTAACGAGGTCTGTGGATCCTGAAAAATCATCCCGATACGATCACCACGTACCTTGCGCATGGCATGTTCATCAAGACCACGAAGTTCGCTGCCCTGAAAAAGAATGGTACCGGTATCGATTCGGCCGGGCGGTTCCAACAAATTGATGATGGCGTTGCCAATCGTTGATTTTCCTGCGCCGGACTCACCCACCAGACCCAGTACTTCACCAGGCTGTAAGGAGAGATTGATGTTCCGCGCCGCATCAATCACACCACGACGAGTGGGAAACTGAATATTCAGATCCCTTATCTCTAACAGATTTGTATCGGTATTCATCAGCGTAGTTTCGGGTTCAGGGCGTCACGCATCCAATCGCCAAGCAGGTTCACCGCGAATACCAGCACCACCAGGGCTGCTGCAGGAAAAAAAGTGATCCACCACAGGCCGGAAAAAAGATACTCGTTGCCCACGCGGATCAGAGTACCCAGACTGGGCGTGGTAGGAGGAATTCCCTGCCCCAGAAAAGACAGTGTTGCTTCCGAGATAATCGCCAGCGCCAATCCAATGGTGGCAATCACCAGTACGGGGCGCATCACATTAGGCAATATATGTCGAAGGATGATCAGCCATCGGGGCAAACCAATCACACGAGCCGCCTGCACGTATTCTTTTTGCGATTCCACCATTGTGGCCCCGCGCGTCACACGGGCAAATTGCGGCCAGTCAGTTAAGCCAATAGCAAATATCACAACATAGATGGCGAAGTCTTCTCGCATCTCCAGAGGTAACAAGGTACGACCAATACCGTTGATTAAGATAGCCAGCAATATACCCGGTATTGTTAACTGCACGTCTGCTATTCGCATAATGACGGCATCAACCGCGCCGCCAAAGTAGCCAGAGATTACCCCCAGCATTACTCCCAGCACCATACCTAAACATACCGCTGCCAGTCCGACAATAATCGATAAACGCCCACCATATAAAATAGTAGACAGCATATCCCGCCCCTGATTGTCCGTGCCCAAAAAATACTGGCTTTGACCACCATCTATCCACGAAGGAGGTAACTTGCCATCCCAAAGGGAGATTTGAGTGGGATCGAAAGGGTCAAATGGTGCCAGCCAGGGCGCGAGCATCGTACCTAACAGACATATCAGTGTAATACTGGCCGCAATGATGGCTGCCGGGGAATGAAAGAAAGACCAGGCAATATCACTATCAAACAGTCGACCGAAAAAGCCTTTGGGGGGAACGGTGTTAATGCTAAGTCCCTCCCAGGCGAATACGCGGGTCAATCACAATGTACAATAGATCGACCACAAGATTAACCACTACAAATACAAGGGCAACAAAACACAGATAGGCTGCCATAATCGGGATATCTGCAAAGTCCACCGCCTGAATAAACATCAAGCCGGTACCAGGCCATTGAAAAACAGTTTCCGTAATTACCGAGAAAGCAATGAGTCCGCCGATATTTAAACCAATAATGGTAATCACCGGCACCAGTGTATTTTTTAGGGCATGAAAAAAATTGATCGCACGTTCAGATAAGCCACGTGCACGGGCAAATTTAATGTAATCAGCCTGCATCACTTCAAGCATCTCTGCACGAACCAATCGCAATATCATTGTGAGTTGAAACAAGCTTAAAGTGATGGCGGGTAAAATAATGGAGCGCCAGCCATCAACCGTGAGAAAACTGGTTTTCCACCAGCCCAGCTCAACCACACCCGCACGCCCTGATGAAGGCAACCACCGAAGTGTTACCGCAAACAGATAGATAAGACCAATACCGATAATAAACGTCGGCAATGACACCCCGACGAGTGATGTGGATAAAATGCTTTTCGACAAAAATCCGGTCCTGCGGATTCCCGTATAGACACCTGCTGAAATACCAACAACCAGAGCAATGATGGCAGAGACAAAGACCAGCTCCAGTGTAGCAGGCAGGCGCTCTTTAATGAGTTCACCAACCGGTCGCTTTATTCGGTAGCTCAGGCCGAAATCGCCTTGAATAGCATTGCGCACAAAACGTGCGTATTGCGTAAAAACAGGATCATCTAATCCAAGTTCCTGACGAATGCGCACGCGATCCTCACGTGTGGCTTCCTGACCGACCATATTGTTAACCGGGTCGCCAACAAAATTAAACAGGGAAAATGAGATAAGGGATACCGCCGCCATTACCAGAAAGGATTGGGCAAGGCGTCGAAGAATATGGGAAAGCATTAATCTGCCGTTGTGAGGGGAAATAAAAGGGCAGCGATTGCTGCCCTTTTACTAAGCTATATCATTTCATTGTAATAAAACGCGGGCGCAATGCATCATCTGCTGACATCGGTGTGTCGACGTTATCCGCCATTCCCCAGGCAATTACCTGATGATGAATAGGAATATACGGCATATCTGCACGAACCTGAGTCCAGGCTTTACCGATCATCTCTTCACGCTTAGCCAGATCTGTTTCAGTCGCAATTTCAGCAGTGATTGAATTCACGTAGTCATTGCTATAGCCGATAGCATTCCATGAACCTTCGGCTTCGAGCAGGTAGGAAAAAACATAGTGACTATCAAGCGTTGGCACACCCCAGCCCAGCATGTAAAAATCAGAGGTTCGGTTTTGTATCTTTGGAAAGTGCTGTGCTTTCGGAATTGCGTCCAGACTGATATCAACTCCAATTTTTGAAAGCATGGACACTGCCGCCTGGCAGATTTTTTCATCGTTGATATATCGATTGTTGGGACAATCGAGTTGCACTGAAAAACCGTCTGCGTAACCAGCTTCTTCCATCAGGGCCTTAGCTTTGGCTAGATCTAATGGAATTTCTGCATCCTGTTCAGCCGTATGACCAAGTACACCTGGTGATGTAATCATGCCAGCCGGAAAGCTGAGTCCTTCCATCACAACCCGTTGAATTGCTTTTCTGTCGATTGCCAGATTCATGGCTTCACGAACCCTGGCGTCAGCAAAGGGGTTTTTTCCTTTTATATTTGAAGTACGGAGTTCTTCAACACCCTGATCCATTCCAAAGAAGATGGTACGAATCTGTGCAACGGTTTGTGTTTTGAGTCCGTCTGCAGCATCAATACGCTTGAGATCCTGCAATGGTGGATCAAGAATAAAATCGACCTCATCGGATAACAGAGACGCTACCCGTGTGGCAGCATTGCCGATAGGTCGGTATTCAATGCGATCGATGTTGCCCGGGAATTGACCAACGCCCCACCAGTCTTCATTTTTAGCTAGCACGGTCAATTCATCGGGTGCGCGACTGACCAGCTTGAAGGGCCCGGTACCATTAGTATTTCGAACTGCAAATGTTTCTTCTTTGCCCGCGAAGTCCTGTGGAGCAACCACGTTGTTAGCTTCTGACCAGCCTTTGTCCATTATGTAGAACGAAGTGAGCTGATTTGGCAGGATTGGATTGGGGCCATCGGTGACGAAATCGATGGTATGGTCGTCAACGATTTTAATTTCAATGATCGATTTGACCTGCTCTTTGAAATCTGATTTTTCATGTTTAGCCCGCGCAATGCTGAAGTCAACATCTTCCGAAGTGAAGTCTTCTCCTCCTTGAAATTTCACACCCTGACGCAGATTGAAGCGCCAGACGTTACCATCCATTGGCTCCCATGAGAGCGCCAGTTCCGGCTGCAGCGCCAGTGCCGAATCACGGGTGACCAGACTTTCGTAGATCATGCCGTTAGTGGCGACAGTCGGACCTTCGTTCTGTGAATGTGGATCAAGTGTCAGCGCATCCCCCTGACTGGTCCAGCGCAGGGTGTTCTCGGCCAACGCCTGAGTAGACGAAGCCGCCAGCGTTATTGCACATAACGAAATAATTTTATTAAGTTTCATAACCTGTCCTTTTCTGAGTTTTCCCATTGATACTGACATATTTGACTGATATCGTCACGACCGATTACTGACCAGCAAAGGCGACGGAAAAATTGGGGGATCGAAGCGGAGCCATCGAAAGAGTATTGAAATATCTTGACGCTGGGTATTTCGAGTCCGAGTTGAGCAAACGCGTCAGCTTCCGCACTGAGAGCCAAAAGGCTGGAAGCCTGCCAGAATTGCATCGGTATCTGGATGACAACATCGTTCCGGCATTCGAGGCAATGGGTTTTAGCTGTAAAAAATACCGCAACCCTGTTGGGGACAAAGGACCCATTTTACTGGCTTCTCGTGAAGAGAACCCCGATTATACTTCAGTTCTGGGCTACGGCCATGGCGATGTAATTGTGGGTCAGGACAAACACTGGAGCAAAGGTAAAGGCCCATGGGAAGTCGACAGGGATGGCGATAAGCTCTACGGGCGCGGTACGGCAGATAACAAAGCCCAACACACCATTAATATGGCTGCTATTCGGGCCGTCATAGAAGAACGCGGCTCATTAGGATTCAACGCAAAATTTCTGTTGGAGATGGGGGAAGAAGTTGGCTCACCGGGGTTGCGTGAACTGATCACACAACACAGAGAGGATTTCTTTGCTGATGTGTTCATCGGCTCTGACGGGCCACGGATGTCGCCGGATAAACCAACCATCACTTTGGGTTCGCGAGGGGCGATCAACTTTGATCTGCGCCTGGTGCTTCGAGAAGGAGCCCATCACTCGGGCAATTGGGGAGGCTTAATCGCAGATCCCGCTATTATCCTGAGTCATGCATTATCATCCATCGTTAGCGTAAACGGACAAATAAAAATTAAAGGCTGGTTGCCGCCGGCTACTCCCGACTCTGTCATTCATGCACTAAATGGCTTAGTCATTGAAGGGGGGCCGGGAGCACCTGAAATCGACCCGGATTGGGGAGAGCCCGGATTGACTCCGGCGGCCCGGGTTTATGGCTGGAACAGTTTTGCTGTTCTTGCCATGAAGTCCGGTGATCCGGACAATCCTGTCAACGCAATCTCGCCAACAGCAACGGCTCACTGCCAATTACGCTTTTTTGCCGGCACGGATGAATCCGCTATTTTGCCCGTGCTAAGAGAGCACCTGGATTCCCATGGCTTTTCTGACGTGGAAATCATCACACCGGAAGGCTCAACTGGCTTTGCCGCTTCCAGAACAGATCCCGATCATCCATGGGTAATGCGAGTGGCCGACTCGATCGAGGCTACCATCACAAGCAAACCAGCCATTATTCCCAGTATGGGTGGTTCAATATGCAACGATCTTTTTACTGACCTACTGGGCCTGCCCGCAATCTGGATACCGCATTCCTATGCAGCGTGTTCTCAGCATGCTCCTGATGAGCATGTTTTAATGTCTGTCGTGCGGTCTGCCCTGCCTGTGATGGCTGGTCTTTATTGGGACATCGGAGATCAGAATACTGGGCATCCTGATCTGCGCGAACAGTCCGCTTAGCGAGAATGCTCCCTTGCGAAATCAGTTTTTGATCGGCAGAGATCTTCCTTTGTCGATAAATCACGATAGGGATCGTAAAAGGCGCGCCGGATTTGGTAGGCAGCCGGGCCGAATAAAATACAAAGCTCGGCAGATTCAGATCCGACTGAATGCTGTCTGCAATGCTCGGGAGCTCCACTGAATCAGCATTCGATAAGATCCCGTCAGCACTTCCGGTGCTGCCAGATGATATCAATCGATTCAAGAAACGCTAAAACTTTTGGCACAAAACGTTGGCTGATGCCAGAATCCTGACGATCGAAATATTTGTTATTTTACTTTGGAGCGCTTTTGCTTTTAAATTCATCTATCTTTTGTCAGTCCCAATAACCTTCGCGTGGAATCTGAATCAATGAAAGCAATATTTACTGCCCTATCGCTTACTTTTCTCACCACTGGAGTTGCAAACGCAACGGAAGAATTTCTGGGGCCATGGGCGGCCAGTAACACTGAGGTGTTGAAAATCACCCGGGAAGGCGATGGACTGCGGGCTGAATTTATTCGAGAGAATGTAAAAGACGAATTTGAAAAGGTGGGATTCCCGGCAACTTACAATGACGGCACATTGGTGATCAGCAGTGAGCAGGGTAGTATCAGCGCTAAATACGATGAAGCGAATAATGTCCTGGTGATCGGTGGCCTTAAAACTTTTCAGAAAATTTCAGCCGAACAGGCGGCTGCAATAATTGCACAACTAGAGAAAAAATAATGGAGCTGGAGGGGACACTGCCTTCTCTTTTGTAGACGCGTTCCCTCATAAAAAAATCCAGACCAATGGACGCCAGGACAAACCTGGCGTACTGGTGCTAAACACTGCCCGGAAGCTCACCAGCCACATTGAGCTAATGGATAACTTCCGATTCACCACCGTGAGATCGGAAGATTGCTTCCACATCAATGCTGTCAAATACATTTCGGGAATTACAAAATTCGCAGGTGATTTCAATCTTACCTTCCTGCTTTAGAATATCTATCGCCTCTTCATAGCCCAGCCCTTCGATGAGAGCGGTGGTTCTTTCTCGTGAGCAACCACATTCAAAGCGCAGTGGCTCTGCATCAAAGAGCAGAACCTCATCCTCACTAAACACTTTGCGGAGCAGCTGACTGACTTCGGTGGCATATAGCTCTGTGCTATCGATGGTGTTCGCCATCAGGGTAATACGATGCCAGTCATCCTCTTTGGTTTCAGCCACGGTGTTTTCATCATCGGGTAATTGCTGTAGCAACAAACCGGCTGCCTGCACACCATCACATTGCAGCCACAAACGGGTGGGCAGTTGCTCTGAGTTATGGAAGTAGCTACCCAGCGCATCCTGTAATTTTTCACCAACAGCAGCGATAACGCCCTGGTAGATATCACCTTGTTTACCGGTCTCAATCTGTATTGTGAGGGTCGCGTCTCCGAAAATATCGCTTAGTGGAGCTTCCGGAGGTTCACTATTCCACTGTGCCAATCCGCGTTGACCGCCATTGGCATTGGCTTGTACCACCAAAAGTCTGACTGGCCCGGTACCGCGCGCCTGCAGGGTCATTTTGCCCTCAAATTTGATGGTAGAAGCCAATAACGGCATAGCGGCCATCGCATGCCCCAGCACCTGCCGCACATTGGGCGGGTACTCTGCCCGGCGCAGGGTTTCTTTCCAGGTTTCATCAAGGCGCACCAGTACTCCGCGCACATTGGCTTTTTCCAACAGAAAACGGAATCTGTTATCTTTATCGGGCATAAAATATTTCTTTCAGAGAGTTTTTGATTTGAGAATCCTACATTATACGCTGGTTACTGTTTGCAGCTTCGCCGCAGCTCTATTTCTTGCGTGGAAACTCATGCAGCCGTTTGATTATGGCTACTCGTTTTTTTATAAACAGCTGGATATCGCCAGCCATATCCAAACCTTTGCGCCGCAAAACCGACAGGGCAAAACCGGCTTTGAAAACACCGATGCGACAGTCCATCACCAACTGTTTCACGATATCTGTGTAGCAATCAATAACCACGGGGAAGGATTGCGTGATTTATCGTACCTGCCGACAGAAACCGGCCAGCCGCAAACCCTGCTAACCGATGCAGAAGCCGTACACCTTGAAGATGTTGCGCGACTGATCGATCTCATGATGCCGGTTGGCTGGGGAGCGCTCATACTGCTGATTATACTTATTGTGACGGCTCGATTTGCTGGAATTCCTTTGCCATCCCTGGGATATTCATTGGTGATTTTACTGCTATTGGGACTGGCATGTACTGCCGCCCTCCTGGCAATTGGCCCGCACGAGATATTCAAGGCCTTTCATGAGCTTGTGTTCCCGGAGGGGAATCAGTGGTTTTTTTATTATCAGGATTCCCTCATGACTACCCTGATGAAAGCACCGGATATATTTTTTGGTATTGCCATTATCTGGGCTATTTTGTCAGCCTTGATATACGTGGGGCTGTCCGCCTTGCTGAAGCTGTTCAGCATAAAAAGCAAGCATGCGAAGGTGTGATTTACCTAACAAACTGATGATGAGACAACCGCACAATGGGCTCAGCATCACCACAATCTATTAAACAGACTCAGCGTGGCGCAATAATTGAAGGAAACGAGTAACCGCTACTGTGGAATACCACGCTTGATGACTACCCAGGCAACATCTGAAGCACCGAACCAGGCAAGTGATCTTTCTACCCTGAAACTCACTATCGCTGATCTGGTCCCGGCGGCTGGATTAACTGATCGTTTCGATAACGCAATTTTTGCACTGTGCACCACCGATTTTGCAATCGATGGGCTGACCAATAGTCTGGAGAGGTTCTGCCACCAGCTTCGCCATGCATCTGATGCAGATACCGTTTATATCTGTGATCGCGAAACATTGCGCATTCTGGCCACAACTTCAGCTGCGGGCGACACGGACAATACTGATACACAGAATATCCATACAGCATTGATTAACATGGTGAGTGATCTCAACCGATGCATTCGCCCGGTACAGTTACCCGAGATACGGGTTTTCCCTGACGAGAAGAAAATGACTTTTTGTGCCATTCCTCTGGGATCGAACCTTGAGCGATTGGCAATTATCGTTGATGCAGATGCGTCACTTAAAAACATTAATCTGTATTACGCTGACGCGGTCACCGCACTGTACCGATGCCACACCAATTCACCCGAGCAATATTTTTCACCCAGTTCAAGGCAGCTACAGAAGTTTGTATTCGATGAGCTAAATCATCACTACGGTATTTGTAGTACGCGCATTAATCAGCGGCGCTTCGAACTCTTCTGCGACGACCTTCGTTACATTGATGTTCAATTCGAAAAAGTTGTCGAACTTGAAAGCAACGGTGAAAAAACAGTTTGGGGCTGGGAAGTGATTGCCAACCGGCCGGACACAGATCAGTTTCCGCGTGATCTTTTTATCGCGGCGGAACAGTGGACTGAAGAATTCCGCACAGCACTGGACCTGCATATCCTCAATAAGGCCGCCTTTCGCTATAAAGAAACTTGCGAAGCGGAAAATCTACTGCACCTTGATGATATCAAGCCATTGTGCCTGAGCGTCTACCCGCAAACTTTATTGCAGCCTGAATATATTGCCGCGCTGCGTGACCTCACCGAAAAGGTAGTCACTCATGGCGCAAAGCTGGTTTTCGAATTATCAGAAAAAATTTCACTATCCAACGACAATGTCATTGAACACCAGGCAGAGCTAAATCAGTTTGCCGAACAACTGCAGTCACTGCGCGATGAATTTAATGTACGCATTGCACTGGATGAGTTTGGTGCTGGTAATTCGTCACTGGCGAGGCTGATTTGCCTGCAGCCAGACATTATAAAAATGGATAAATC
>CAZNOB010000010.1:18316-48645 GCA_964574535.1 uncultured Granulosicoccaceae bacterium
AGTTATTCCTCAGTTACCCACGGAAACAGTTGCTGAAGTCTTGTTTTATCCAGTGCGCGCAAGCGTTCGATATTTCGCTCTGGTATCGCCAGAGTGTCCCCGCCATCAGCAGCCTCTGCGACCGATTCAGTACGCAGCAACTGCACAATAGGTAGTGGCGCGCGATTGGTGTAGTTGCTGGCATCATCACGTTGTTCACCAGCAAACTGATATCGCGGGTGAAAACTGGCCAGTTGCAGATACTCATCGATCCCCTGACTGGCGAGCTGTTTTTCGATATAACCGACGAAATCGTTAAAATCCAGAAAATCCGCAAAGCCATCTGCTGCGACCAGCAAGGTGGTTTCAATTTGGTCGGATTCAAGCAATGTTTCAATTTCCTGCTCCAGGCACTGTAGAAATATATTTTCGCGGGATTCAGATTTTTTGCTTTTGTTGCCAGCTTTCGCCACTGCTATCCGAACATCACCTGCAGCCAGTGGCGCTTTAGCAAATGGACACAGTGATAAACCCAATACACACTCTTGTAACCACTGTTCTACAATTTCAGTAACGTCTTGCAAGACTCTCTCTTCCTGATTGGAATTTAGCGCGCCAAATGGCGGGTGGATAGGTGGTCACTTCAAACCGGCTGCATATATTACGACAATCCGGGATTATGGTAGTCTTTCAATACAGATTGTATTTAAATTAATTGTATCCGAGCACAGAGTTCTATGATTAAAGCGCTGCAAATGATTCCGGAAAAATGCACCAGCTGTCTGCTTTGCGAGATGGCATGTTCTCTGGAAAACGAAGGTTTATTTAACCCTGCCAAATCTCGAATAAAGGTGTTTGAATTCGAGCACGGTAAAACCTCTGTGCCCTACACTTGTACTCAGTGCGAAGAAGCCTGGTGCCTGCACGCCTGCCCTACTAACGCTATCACCATCAACACTGACACGGGCGCCAAGGAAGTAAACGATGACAAATGCGTTGGCTGTAAAGTGTGCACAATGGCATGCCCCTATGGCACCGTGAATTATAACTCTGCGACCGGTAAAGTAATTAAGTGCGATCTATGCGGTGGTGATCCCAAGTGCGTAGAAGCCTGCCCCACCGGAGCGATAGTTTATCAGGAGGTCACTCAATGACATGGCAAAAACAGATTCTGCGTGTGAATCTGACTTCTGGCACCTGCACCCCTGAACCACTCAACATGGATTGGGCGTACAGCTATCTGGGTGAACGCGGACTGGCAACCAAATATTTATGGGAAGGCATGGACCCGACCACCGACGCAATGAGCCCGGACAACATGTTGATCTTCGCCACCGGTCCGCTAACCGGCACGATGGCATCAACGAGCGGCCGTTTCGCTGTGGTGACCAAGGGCCCACTGACCAATGCTATTGCATGTTCAAACTCAGGAGGCAAGTTCGGGGCATCCCTGAAATTCGCCGGCTACGATATGCTTATTCTTGAAGGCAGATCACCCACACCCGTCTATTTGCATATTGTAGACGACGAAGTATCGCTGCTACCCGCCGACGATTTATGGGGTCAAACGGTCTGGGCAACTGATGCAGCAATCCACGAAAAACATCAGGATCCGCAACTGAAAATAGCCGCCATTGGTGTTGCTGGTGAACAAGGCGTGCGTTACGCCTGTATTGTCAATGATCTGCATCGAGCCGCGGGACGCAGTGGCGTGGGTGCAGTGATGGGTTCAAAGAACTTAAAAGCGATTGCGGTTCATGGCACCAGGGGCGTTGCGGTTGATGACATGCCACGCTTTATGAGTGTGGTGAAACGAACCTGGAAGAAACTCGAAGAAGACGAAGGTCGTAAAGAACTGACTGAACTTGGCACCAATGCCATGATCGATTCAATGCAGGCTTTTGGTGGGCTACCGACGCGCAACTTTCAGGAAGTGCAATTTGAAGGTACCGATAAGATCAACCCCGAAGCAATGGAAACCCCCAATGCAAACGGTCACACAAACCTGATCAGCAACAAAGCCTGTTTCGGTTGCACAATAGCCTGCGGCCGTGTTGCACATATCGACAAAACACACTTTACCATTGTTAATCGCAAGGAATATTGGCATGCATCGGGTGGTCTGGAATATGAAACTGCCTACGCGTTCGGGCCGGTGTGCGGCATTGATGATATTGACGCCTTAACCTTTGCCGGTTACCTGATGAATGAGCACGGCATGGACCCTATCTCATTTGGTGTCACACTGGCTGCTGCTATGGAATTATTCGAACGCGGCATCATTACAGAGAAAGATACCGATGGCGTATCTCTGAAGTTCGGCAATGCAGAAGCATTAACCATCATGGCTGAAAAAACAGGTAAGTTTGAAGGCTTTGGTCAGCTACTCGCATTGGGGTCAAAACGGCTATGTGAAAAATTTGGTCACCCCGAACTGTCAATGGCGGTAAAGGGCCAGGAGTTCGCCGGCTACGACTCGCGCGCCCTGCCCGGCATGGGTTTGGGTTATGCCACCAGCAACCGTGGTGCCTGTCATCTGAAGCACGATGTTTTTGCCGAAGACATGGAAGATCAAAGTGCAGCAGGCAAAGCAGAGCCCTGCAAAACCTCACAAGACGCCATCGCCACCATTGACTCTACCGGTTTATGTTTATTCACCTCCGGTGCATGGGACATGGCGGACTACGCAGAGCAGCTTGACGCAGCCTGTAAAGGCAGTTGGACTCGTACAACACTTGAAGAAGTGGGTGAACGTATCTGGAATCTGGAGCGGCAGTTTAATTTAGCGGCTGGCCTTACCCGGGCTGATGACACACTGCCCCCCCGCCTGCTCAACGACCCGGCACCCAGCGGTACCGCCAAAGGCCGCGTCTGTGAGCTTGATACCATGCTATCTGAGTACTATGGACTTCGAGGCTGGGATAACCAGGGAGTACCAACGCCGGAGACTCTAAGCCGGCTTAACCTGAGCCAAAAGCATAGCTAATGCAAATCACCGTTAAAACCACTGGCTTGCTGGGTAAATACTTACCGGAAGGCAGCTCGCGCAACAAGGGGGTGGTAGAGCTGCCTGACGACAGTACCGTGCGTGATCTATTGCTCCATTTACAAATACCCGATGACGGGCGGTGCTATGTCACGTTCAACGATGCATTGCTGCAGGCAGAGCAATTCGATTCGACGATAATCAAAGAAGATGACGCCATCACCCTGATGGCGCCAATTACGGCAGGCTAGGAGGTTACGCCTCGGCTAGCGGTGTGCTGTCGCGCAGCTAACGGGATATCCCTGCCGGGGGCCTTCATTTTTGAAAATGACAAAAACGAAGTAAAAAGTCTTTGTTCTCACACGACTCTCTTATCACTGAAAAAAACAACTCATCGACTATTATAAAATCTAACAGCCACTTAATTTTTTCATCTGAAAATATCGCTTTTAGCATCTCGGTTTTTCGAGCTGCCAGCTTAGGTGAGCTTCAACCATTGGCCACTCCGGAGCAATAATAGAATAAACGGCGGTATCCCTGACAGTGCCATTTTCCATAACCATGTGCGATCTTAAAACCCCATCCAGCTTAGCACCTAAACGTTCAATCGCACGACGGCTTTGTATATTCACAAAATGAGTTCGAAACTCCACTGCGATACAATCGAGTTTCTCAAATGCGTGCCTTAACAGTAATAATTTGCACTCTGTATTCACCGGTGAACGCTGCACCGACTGGCGATACCATGTAGAACCAATTTCAAGTCGCCGATTTACCGAATCAATATTCATATAAGTAGTCATGCCGACTGCTGCATTACTTTTTTTATCAATAATGGTAAAAGGTAACATTGATCCGGTTTGGCGAAGAGATAACCGCCGCTGAATCTCTGTTCCTATGTCTTCCGGTTTTGGAATCGAGGTATACCAAAGGCGATGTAAATCTCCATCAGCGGAGGCTGCTCGAAGATCTTCTTCATGCGCTATGGTCAGGGGTTCAACACGAACATAGTCGCCTTCTGCTGAAAACAACTCGGGCCACAACACCATAATTTACCTTCCAGGTTTTCATCTGTGTCAATAGTGAACTTCAAGACAGAAAAAGAATTTAGCGGTACAATTTCTTATAAGGTTGCAGAATTCTACACGCAGGGACGGGGAATATCATGTCATCGATAAAAATCAGTGAACTTAGAACCCAGATAGCAGATCTTCGAAAACAGTTGGTCGCACTCCAGAAAGTCGCACCCGCTGAAAGTGTAAAAAACTATAGGTTCGAGACAGCCAACGGCACAGTCACGCTAGCCGAACTATTCGGTGATAAAGACGCATTATTTATTTTCCATAACATGGGCACAGGCTGCGCATACTGCACATTGTGGACGGACGGCTTTAACGGGGTTGCTGCGCATTTGCAAGACAAGGCAGCCGTGGTAGTTTGTTCACCGGATACCCCTGAAGTACAGGAGAAATTTAAACAACAACGCGGATGGCAATTCCCGATGGTGTCAGCAATAAATAATCAATTTACTCAGGATATGGGTTACCGGACTGATCAGGGATTTCAACCCGGCGTCTCTGCATTCAAACTTGATGGAGAGGCAATCCACCGAGTATCGAATACTCCTTTTGGGCCCGGTGATGATTTTTGCGCCGTATGGCATTTACTGGATTTATTACCTGAAGGGGCCAACGGGTGGCAACCAGATTTCCAATACAACTAATCACCAAACAACGGAGTTGCCGCCACCGAACCTGAGGGCATCCACTTCAGCACCTTTTCATCAACATCCATTGATTCACTGTCTGTCGTATCAGAGCGATTGACAACCAGACTTTCAAAATCAAACAGACGCCGATCGGCTAGCTGTGATGGCTTAACATTAGTCATGGCAGTAAAGATTGACTCTACCCGGCCAGGAAATTTTTTATCCCAACTTTGCAACATTTCTTTGGTTAGCTGACGCTGAAGGTTCGGCTGCGAACCACAGAGATCACAAGGAATAATAGGGAACTCCTTTTGTAGTGCGTAAGCGCTGATATCTTTTTCTTTACAGTAGGCCAGTGGACGAATCACGACATTTTTACCATCATCACTGAGTAACTTCGGCGGCATCGACTGTAAACTGCCCCCATGGAACATGTTTAAAAACAGAGTTTCAATCAGATCGTCGCGATGGTGCCCTAAAGCAATTTTATTGTAGCCGTGCTCTTCGGCATAACCATACAAAGTGCCGCGCCTTAATCGGGAGCACAGCCCACAGGTCGTTTTTCCTTCAGGGATTACCCTCTTAACCACTGAATAGGTATCGCGTTCGATCACATGGTAATCGACGCCGAGTTCCGTTAAATACTCCGGCAATATATGTTCGGGAAAATTAGGTTGCTTTTGATCCAGATTAACGGCTGTCAGAGAAAATTCGATGGGAGCACTACGCCGCAGACTAAGCAACATATCCAGCATGGTGTAGGAGTCTTTTCCCCCCGATAAACACACCATCACACGATCACCGGCTTCGATCATGTTGTAGTCGACAATTGCTTCTGCAGTGTTGCGCCGCAAGCGTTTACCAAGCTTGTTAAAGTCGTACTTTGGTTTGGGTTTAGGCATATCCGGACAGGCCGCAGCAGAGGAGTTAAGGAAGGTTGATTCTATTAGATCAGGCCTGCCAGCGTCAGTAAATCTTTCAGCTACCTTGTGACTGCCGCTACGATAATGCAACCCATACGGGCTGGACGCGGTTAGTTAGCCTCGGCTGTCTGATCAGACGGAGCAACCACAAATTCTTCATTATTCAAACGTGATGCCTGGCTGCCACATGCAAGAAACTCATTAAGCGAACTGGATGAGTATGACAAAAAACACGCATACAGATAGCTTGCGCATTCTGCATTTCCGCATCTTACAATGCCTTCGTTATAAGCGTTCGCCACTTGCTGATTGATATCTGACGCGTTTAGCGCTGACGCTGCGAGTAGTGCACTACCCAACACAATTTTCTTAATCATCATCGTCACTCCATTTTACCTGACTGCACGACAGCCAGATCGTCCTGACAACTCGGTTCTTGACAACTAGGTTCCTGAAAACTATTGCCTCAAGCGTAAACCAAAGCTGACACTCGTTTTTGTACTATCTGTCCACAACTATTGACTTCAACTGGTCACCAGTGTTCGATCAATCCGGACAGCATAGCCAAGGCACGAGATTATCGTGTGAAATTGCGTAAAATGACCTGATTTGTTACACATTCTTTCAATTTAGCAAAGATTCGGGTTACTTAAATGAGAACAAAATCACGACCACTGTGACAGATACTGCGTGAAACGGTGTCTAATACCATTAGGCTCCCTATAATTCTGATTACGGCACAAACATTTTCACCAAACTAACCCGCGAAAGTCCATTTTGACCCCAGAAAACGCAACACAGACTCAGGAATCCATTTGTGTATCACTGTGGTCAGCAAATATCCCCTATTTGGGCAAGATTGCCGTTCACCACTGGTTTGTGATCACAGAAGCAGAAAACGAGAGTCGATGGGAAGTCTGGCAAACAACGCAGGCTGGGCCGGAGTGCTGGGGCCATTTGCACCGGAATCTCATGGCGCCCCGATTCTGGCCCCATAAGGACACCCCCGTGCTGCATCGACAGTGGCTGGGGCAGGATGCGCGACGCATTGCTGCAAGGATAGAGACCTCTCCCGAACAATACCCATGGTGCCAGCAATACCGCTATTGGCCCGGGCCTAACAGCAATACCTACGTACAATGGATACTGCTGAACGACTACAAGCTGGGATGGAAGGCTGCAGGTAAAGGGTATTGCAGATTTGCCTGAACATTAAAAAAAACTTATGCGGCACGGGGCAGTTCAAACGCCAGTGTTTCACACCGTTCCGGTCTGGCCGGGCGACCGAACAAATATCCTTGTCCATAGTGGCAACCCAGAGATTTAAGCAATGCCAATTGCTCTTCTGTTTCGATACCTTCTCCGACCATCTCAAGATCCAGTTGGGAGGCGATATCGGCAATGGCAAACAACAGGTTGCGTGCACGTTTGCTGTTTGGCGCTTCGGAGACAAATGACCGGTCGATCTTAACTCCTGCAACCGGAAAATCCTGCAAATGGGTTAACGACGAATAGCCAGTTCCAAAATCATCCAGATGCAGGCTGACCCCTCTCTCTGCTAAGTCGGTAAGGATTGCCTTTGAAGCCTCTGAATCATCGATCAATGTAGTTTCGGTGAGCTCCAGGTTTAACATTGAAGGCTCAAGACCACGCTGCTCAAGATTGGCTAAAACGAGGGCCGGCAACTCTGGATGAATCGAGGCACCGCAGATATTGACATGCACCGAGTAGTCTTTACCTTGAGAACGCCACAGCGCCAACTGATCAAGCGCGCTGTGCAGCATCAGAGCGTCCAGCTTTCGAAGCAAGCCCGCCTTCTGCGCCAGTCCGATAAAAACGTCCGGCTCAATACATCCAATTTCAGGATGCTCCCACCGCGCCAGCACTTCAAAACTATCAATAGCCCCATCGGACAATCGTATAACAGGCTGGAAGTACGGCTGAATTAACTGCTGTTCAATTGCAGCTTCCAGATCCCGTGTTAGGTTCTGGTTGTATTCACTTTTTTCACGAATGGCGCGCGTGTACCAACCTATCTGTGAAACGTTATCCGCCCTGCCGTTAAATATCGCTAAGTCAGCGCAAACAATAAGCTCTTCCATATCCATCTTGCCATCGGCCACCACCACCCCTGCACTGAAATGACAGTTGAGCTCGATACCGTTATAGGTCACTGGTGCAGAGATGGATTTTATAATCTGCGGTACTCGCGACCTTAGCTGATCAAGATCGTCTGCTTTGAACATCACCACAAATTCATCACCGCCAAGACGCCCGGGCAAGCCATCTGCCTGCAGCGCTTCACTGAGTCGTCGTCCGGTTTCGCGCAATAAATAATCACCAGCATCATGACCATAGTTATCATTAATAATCTTGAATCTATGCAAATCAAGAATCATCACCGCGGTTGGCGATTCTCGATACCTGGCTAACCACTTAGATCCGATTGCCCAGAACCCACGGCGATTTGCGATACCTGTTAACTCATCCGAATTCGCAAATTTATCAAACGTATCTCTGACTTCAATAATGTGCTGTAGCTTGAGGTTTTGTTGCTCCATCCCTTTGATTTGCATTTCCCTGAACCGATGCAATATCAGAATTTCCGGCGTGGTATCGTAGGGTGGAAAGTCAGCCAGACTAAAGCCACTGTCATCCAATGAGTTGGCATGCGTCACCACCAGAGTCCCGAGAAACAAGGTAGTGTCCGGGCCATTGATGATCAACTGGCCACGCAGTGTGGCGCTACTACCCACCACACTAATAAAAAATATTTTGTTACCGACTCGTTCAACCAGATTCTGTGACAACATCTCGACGCTCGGGCGAGTGATGCAAAAAAACTCATCGAAAGATCGTTCAAGGTAATCTTGCGGTAACAAGCGTTTGATAGCCGAGCCGACCGATAGCAAACGCCTATCGCTGTGTGTTGAAATTAGCAGGTGAAACGGAAACAGCTCTGCTACTGACTGGGCCGAAAGCCCAAGCTTGTTATGCGGCATTAATAACCAGCCCATCGTCCGTTGAACACTGCACCTGCCTTAATTGGAAGGTATCAAAACCCTGTTGTGCACGGTGATTTGTATGCTCGATTTCCCAGCGTTCATTAAATCTTTCTGCCAAACCACTAAGCATGCCCGAGACCATCGGCGCCAGACCGTCGCGATCAGATCGATATTGCACTTCAAGACCATTTTCTGTTTCGAACACCGAGAATCGTGGCATGCGGGCCTCTGGCATTGCGACTTGCACACGAGCATGCAGGTTATCCAGATCCAGTAAAAAAGCTTTTACACTATCACCCCCTAATGAAAACAGGGAATCCCAACCTTCTCTACCAGTAAAGAGAATCCAGTGGCGACCAAAATCAAACAGAATCTGGTCGGCAGGAATATCTAATTCTGCACTGGAAATCGAGACCAGACTGTAAGTGAGATCATCATCGTAGTTGGACACTTCAACGAACTCCAATGCAGCAATCCCGGCTTTCTTCTTAATACGCAGCCACGCATCCTCACCGCAAGACGACACCACCAGATCCTGAATTGCTTTGTTCACCAATCCATACATAGGCTTACCAATATTCTTTCAGGATGTTCGCGCATCCCCGAGTTATTAGAACGGCTTACTTCATGAAACCGGCACTACTCCATGAACCAGTTCTCTTTTGCCGTGTTTATGGATAACGGCAGCACACTTTTTAACTTCTGCAAATTTAGTAATTTGGCACTTATTTTCTTCCTGACAGCAGATAGCACTCAGACCTGAGCCCGAATTATTCATGACGCTATTCGGTGATTTTTAGTGAGTTAGCTGTTTTTTTCAGTCTTCATCAGGAATTAACTACATACAATTTGCAACATTACACTGTCACGGCCCGATTGCAGAAGCACGGTTTTGCCGCACATGACTTCATTTAACAATCGCATAAGTGTCTGATTTTTAGTGTCGAGATATTTTGTGCAAGATACAAAGCCTTCCAGTAGATACGAAAAACGCAAAGCGTTTGCTCTTGCTCTACCCGCGTTTAATCAGTTTTGAGAGTGATCGTGGAAGTGGGTCGGCGCGCCATGGATGGCGCAAAGAGCGCTGTCAGCCATGGATGGCTGTTTGCGCGACCCTCTTCCGCGATCACTCTCAAAATGCCGCAGGCACCCGAAGGGCTGAATTGTCGCAAGACGACTTTTAGTTACTTTTTCGTCGTTTGAAAAGTGACTCCGCCTGAAGGGCATGTCGTTTTTGGTCTTTTCAAAATGAAGCCCCCCGGCAGGGATGTCATACAAGCGAGACAGCGCAACGCTCGCCACGCAGCGGCTCGCCAGGGCAAATTCTCCCAGAGAGTACTGAAACACTTAAAGTGGCTTTAAATAGCCATTTTCCTCAAGTTCAAGCAACAAGAGCTGCTGGAGGATTTTCTCTCTGGGGGTCTCAGGGTGAAGTAACTGAATTCGCTCAAGATACGGGCGGGCCTCCGCGTCATCGACATCGTTCAGTAGCGAACGCAGCGTCTGTCGGAACATTTTTGCGGGCTCGGCACGCAGATCTTTCAAATTGCGTAAACTGTGTGCCAGGGCTTTTTCTTCATTGGTAAAATCACTGCCGAGTGGATACATCGGAAACAAACCGCGATCGCGCCCTTGCTGAATAAAATCACTGATTCGTTGCGGTGTATTGTTTCGATGAATCTCCGGGATCACATAATCTGCCGCTAACTTGCCAGCGGCGACAGCGGCCTCCAGCAATTCTGGCTGAAAGCGGGAATCGGTGATATTGAGCAGGGCAATTATTATTTCGCTATCCGTTCTGCCACGTAAATCTGCTATGCCATATTCCGTGATGACAATATCCCGTAAATGACGCGGGATTGTTGTATGGCCGTACTGAGCCACAACATTTGAAGTGGTGTCGCGGCCATGGCCACGGGTACTTCGAATACAGAGAATTGAACGCGCATCATCAAGCTCGTGGGCTTGCGCAACAAAATTATACTGCCCGCCGACACCACTGACGACCTGGCCCGATTCCAATCCGTCAGAAACCACTGCACCACCCAGTGTCACCATCATCCCGGTATTGATGAATCTGGCATGGCGTCGTTGCAGTGATTGCAAAGGGATATCGCCCAGACGGTTAATAAGCCGCACGCTATCCATGGCAATACCACCACGCTCTTCTTCTGATAACGATGACAGGGTTTGATAAAAATCACTCGGGCCTAAGAAGAACCCGCCATGCATAAAGATGCCGCGCTTCAGTTTATCGCCGAGAGCCAGAGTGGCAATCGTATCAAAATGTGTAGCCAGATCCGCTTTGACTTGTTTTGACCCAACGACCAGCGAACCGTCTATCAGTTGTACATCCGAATGGAATATCCCCCAGTGTTTTAACCATTCAATATCGATTTTCGTGAGTAATGGCTGAATCAAACCTTCACGCCATATCGCTAAAAGCAAATCACTGTCGATAGTCTCTGTGATTTGTTTTTGGTCGAGCAGTGTTTGCAAACCAATGTCATCATAGACTTTACGCTTCAGTATGCCAGCACTACGCAGATGCATGAAGCCACTGACAAACATCTCACTGCAACCGTATAAACCGGTGTTGAATACACCATTGCCCCCGGTTTCCTGCAGCAATGTCTGGTCGGTGTGTAGTAATTTCGAGACTGCCTGATAGGCACTATTGTTCTGGTGACGTAGCAAGGTGGCATAAGTAATTGCATCACCCAGTGCGCCTATTCCAATTTGCAGCGTTCCCCCGTCTTTAATCAACAGGCTGGCATAGAGACCCAATGTGTAGTCCACGTCACTGACGGGCATATTGGGCGCCGGGAATAACGTGGTGTTGTATTTTTTATTGTGCACAATATGGTCGAAGTAATCCGGCTTAACCTGTGCGCGGTTCACCATAAACGGCAGATCATCATGAACTTGCGCAATCGCCATTACCGGGGTATCGGCCGCACGTTTTTCCATCATGAGTTTTAGATCCAGAGTAATATCGGTATTACAGGATAAACTCAGCTGGGTTTCTCCATCGACTTCCCGACTCGCCACCATTTGCACAATCAGATTTACACCCCTTGAATTTATATCACGTGCAGCAAAGGTGTAATTTGTGGAGATATAGTTGGTCTGTACTGGCAACACACCAAGCATTGATCCGGCCTTTATATAAAATTCTGATATTCTTATGTTCGACGGCAGCGTGCCGGCTTTGATGGCCTGCAGATACTCAAGCGGTGGGTAATCTCCGAACAACCGCTCTACAAACGGGTTCAGGAAGCTGGCTTCAACTTCTGTGCGGGCTTCAGGTCGCGCCAATGAAAGTGCCGTAAGTATTTCCAGTGATATGTCGGGGTCAGCCACTGCGCGACGGTAAAAGGCGTTGATCAACTGATTGGGCTTTCCAAGCCCGAGCGGAGCCCCCATTACTATTTTTTTACCCAGCACTTCGAGGGCCTGATCAACACTGGCCTCGACATCATCAAAATAGTGGGGCATTTTTACAGAGCCTGTGGTTAGTGGCCGGGTATGTTGAAATATTGCAGCCTGTTAGAGAGCAACAAAGTCTCTGCAACACGCAATACACATTGCCAGTGCATTTTATACAGGCGTTCTACCCGCAAAAGCATGCGATAAGGTACCACCATCTACGTATTCTAATTCACCACCCAGTGGCACACCATGAGCGATACGCATCACAGACAACTGGCGTGCAGCGGCCAACTCGCCAATATAGTGTGCGGTTGCTTCACCCTCTACCGTTGAATTCGTGGCCAGAATAATTTCTGTGACCTCACCTGAATCGAATCGTTCGCACAATACCTCGAGGCCTAGTTGGCTTGGACCAATCCCGTCAAGAGGTGAAAGCTTGCCATGCAGGACAAAGTATAAGCCGCGGTAGTCAGTTGCTTTTTCCAGCGCAGCCATATCGGACGGCGATTCTACAATACATAGCTTCGCATGCTCACGTTGTGAGTCGTCACACAAGCGGCAGGTATCTTGTTCTGTAAAATTTCTACAGACACGGCACAAACCAATTTTATCCATCGACAGTCGCAACAATTCAGCCAGTCGCGCACCACCGTCACGGTTACGTTGCAATAGATGATAAGCCATTCGCTGCGCAGATTTCGGCCCGACACCAGGCAGGCATCGCAGTGATTCGATCAATTCATCCAGCAGTGTATCAGCCATCAAAGAATTATCCGTTAAAGGAACCAGCAAGTGTACTAAAACGGCATCTTCATACCGGGTGGAAGTTGCAAACCTTCTGTCGCACCAGCCATTAGCTCACGACTTTTACCTTCAAGACGTTGGGATGCATCGTTAACAGCAGCGGCGATAAGGTCTTCCAGCATCTCTTTATCATCACTCATTAAATTTGCGTCTATATCGACTTTGCGCAATTCGTGACGTCCCGTCATGATGACTTTCACGAGTCCACCACCTGATTGCCCTTCGACCTCCAGGTTCGCTACTTCTTCTTGCGCCTTCTGCATTTTTTCCTGCATCTGCTGCGCTTGTTTCATCATCGCGCCTAAACCACCTTTCATATCCGGACCTTTTATTTGCCAATGAATTTAATCTCTGTTGAGAAATTGTGTCTTAAATACTTTAATTCAATCGATAACGATAAGATGTTTGTGATCGACTGTTAATACTTAGATTATATGAATCTTCGTCCTTGAATTTATTCCTCGGGTGGTTCAACCGGTTTTATGCTGCCGGTACTGACTGTCGCATCAAATTTATCGACAATTTCCTGCACCAGGGGGTCTCCTGCGATGGCATCGCGTGCACTTTGCAGCTTATCGCTTTCAGCTTGTTTTTCCGCCGCCGCAGGTGTACCGGTAGTTAATGCTTTCGGAATTTCAACCTTCAGCTGAACTTCGCCTTTGGCATAAACAGAAATTTTTTCTCGCAGACGCTCTTTATATCGCGGCCCGCCGAGTGAATCGTATTCAGGATCAAGCTGAAGGTGTAACTGATCGCCTTCAGCGCTGACTAACACACAGTTGCGCGCCAGCTGCAACGGCATGCCCGACACCGGAAGCTCGGCAACAATTGCAGACCAGTCTTCAGGCTTCCAGCTGAGTTTGGCCGGTGGCAATGCTTCCGCGGCGGGCTCAATGTTTTCCGGCTTCTTTTCAATCGGTGGGGATTCCGGCTTGCGGCTTGCAGAACGCCTGGGTGCGGCCGCCGGTGGCGTTGATATGGACCGAGCCGAGGCCGGCGGAGCCGAGTTGGGTGAAGCACTCGCTGTGGCAATTCTGGGCACCGGCGTTCCTGCTGATGTAGCAGGCGCTGCCTGCACCCCGGCGGGCGCGCCGGTTGTATCGCCGTGTAGCTGAGGTTGTCCGGTGACACCCACCGGTTTAAACGCAAGCATTCGCATTAGTGTCATCTCAAGCGCTTGTCGATGGTTTGGCGCAAACGGCATATCGCGGCGCCCAAGCAATCCGATCTGATACCAAAGCTGCACATCTTGCGGAGCGATGACTTTGGCGAATTCGCGCAGGCGTTTTTCGTCGTGTGTATCGCCGACGGGGGCTTTATCAATAGTCTGAACCAGTGCAATCTGATGCAGCAACGCCAGTAATTCGCCCAATACAAAGCTATAGTCCGGTACATACTCAGCCAGAGCCTCGATGTGTTCGAAGATTAACGCCCCGTTATCCTGCGACAGTGCATCCAGCAAATCATAGAGACGTGACGGTGAAAACCGCCCAAGCATGGCTTCGACTTCATCCGCGTTAACGTTTCCCTGCCCATAGGCGATTGCCTGATCCAGTAAGCTGAGTGCGTCGCGCACACTGCCATCAGCAGCCTGTGATATGTGCGCCACAGCTGCGTCATCGTATTTTACTTTTTCACTATCGAGCAGCTTTCCGAGGTAGGGCCGAAGCAACTGATCAGGCATTTGCTTTAAATTAAACTGCAGACAACGCGATAGCACAGTGATCGGCAGCTTTTGCGGGTCAGTAGTGGCCAGTAAAAACTTCACGTGCGGCGGTGGTTCTTCAAGGGTTTTCAGCAGCGCATTAAAACTACTCTTGGAGAACATGTGTACTTCATCAATCAGATAGACCTTGTAACGACCACTGCCCGGTGCATAGGCGACGTTGTCCAGCAGTTCACGGGTGTCATCAACGCCGGTTCTCGATGCTGCGTCGACTTCAATCAGGTCAAGGAAGCGGCCTTCATCAACTTGCTGACAAGCCGAGCATTCTCCGCAAGGGGTTGAGCTAATGCCAGTTTCACAATTAAGGCTTTTGGCGAAAATTCGGGCAACAGTGGTTTTACCCACACCGCGGGTGCCGGTAAACAGATAGGCGTGGTGCAACCGGTCCTGATCCAGAGCGTTAGTCAGGGCACGCAGAACGTGTTCCTGACCTAGCATGTCTTCAAATTTTCGCGGGCGCCAGCGACGCGCCAGTGCTTCGTAGCTCATTGGCTGGCTCCGGCCGCCGAAAAGTAATACAGCAGACAGTCGATCTGGCATTGAATCATGTTTTGATTTAGCGATCCTGTCTGGAGCTGCAGATTGGTAAGGCCGGGCAAACTTGGTTTTTATTGCCGTCCACTTAAGGCAGCACTATTATAGAGATTGACAACGCCTCGCTTGATCATTGGTTCCACAGCACATTTTTTCTATTGCTAAATACAAAGTTAAGTATTCAGCGAGATAAGAAAATTCTTTGTGATATCAATTCACTGCGCGATACGCTCGCCACCTTAATAAACAATGCGGGCCAGACCAGATGGGTTTGGGTGGCACTTTACACCAGCCACATCCCGGCACCCGAGTCCACCGCTGCCGCTGCTCCCTTCCGGGCCTGACGGGGTTCACGGCTTGTCGTCGCGAGAGGGCCGATGCAAAGCACCATTAACCAATCCTCCATTGTCAGGCTTTGGCAGTTTGCTTTCAAGAGCAAAGCGAATAAAGTATTCATATTCAGGTAAATGCTCAGCCGTCAAGAGCAGATGATTCGTTGAACCGTCACAAACCGGCGTCTTCCTTGGCAACTAACACACTTTTGATCAGGCAAAAATTATGACCACCCATATCCTCATTGTTGAGGACGAAACAGGGATCAGACAACTGGTGCAGGATGCATTGTCTGACAAAGGATTTAGGGTCACGGCAGCACGCAATGCCTCGGTGGCCAGAGCAGCTATTGCGAATCGGCTGCCAGATTTAGCAATAGTCGACTGGATGATGCCACAAACCAGCGGTATTGATCTGATTCATGAGCTGCGACAAGCGCCGGTCACTCAGGACCTGCCCATTATCATGCTAACAGCGCGCGCCACTGAAGACGACACCATCCAGGGTCTTGATGCCGGCGCAGATGACTATCTGACAAAACCATTCTCAACCCGTGAACTGGTCTCCCGAGTGAACGCCATGTTGCGCCGCAAACAGGGTCATCAGGGTGAAAAAGTGCTGCAACACGGCAAACTCGAACTGGATCCGAAGGCCCACCGGGTGACTATCGGTGGCACCGACGCCGATCTGGCTCAAACCGAGTATCGACTCTTGCGCTTTTTATTATCCAACCCGAACCGAGTATACAGCCGCGAGCAACTGCTGGACCATGTGTGGGGAGTGAACCACTTTGTAGAAGAACGCACCGTCGATGTGCATATTTTGCGACTGAGAAAAGCCCTGCGAAAACACGGCATTGATGACATCGTGGATACAGTGCGCGGCGCCGGTTACCGCTACACGGTTAATCAGCGTTCTGCGCGGTAGAATCCTGCGCTGCGATTATGCACCGTGGCAGCAAATGCACCATTGCTCTTAGCGATTTCTTGATTTTTCAAGCATATTGCCAAAAGTCACCTTTTGGTCGATACAGTCCCTATAATGCCCGTTAATTCTGGTTTAGTCCGCGCCTTTGAGTCCAAATGGCAGTTAATTCAAAATGGTCTGACGAAAAAGCTCGCTACCTGGCGATCACTGTATTCGGCTTGATTATCGGCTTGATGATCGGTCGTTTGTGGCTGGGTCTGGCGATCACTTTTATGTCCTACAGTGCCTGGATTTTATATCAGGCCTTTCAGGTTGAGCAGTGGCTGCAGAAAGGCGCTCACCGCAATACTGCACCTGATGCTGACGGCATTATCGGACATATCGAGCAGCTGATATTTCGCCGAAAACAAAGTGATAAGGACCGCAAAGCTCGACTAAAACAGATCGTCAGCTGGTACAACCGCTCTGCCGAGGCACTGCCTTATGGAACCGTGGTCACCGACGACAACTATGAAATCGCCTGGGCCAATGAGGCGGCACAAAGTTATCTGGGTATTCGCGGCACACGCGATGTCGGACAACGTATCGATAGTCTGGTGCGCAACCCGGAATTTCAGGAGTACGTAAGAACCCCCGACAGTGACGTCCTGGAAATTGAAATTCAGTCGCCGGTTAACCCGAATCTAATGCTTGCCATCCGCCGCGTGGCCTATGCGGAAAACCTGTTTTTATTCAGCGCTCGGGACATAAGCCAAAGAGTGAGGTTACAAAAGACGCGCGCTTCATTCGTGGCCAATGCATCGCATGAACTGAAAACCCCGTTGACAGTGGTTAACGGCTACCTTGAAATGCTGGCCGATGACGAATCACTGCCGGCCAGCACACGTGAAAGAATTCTGCTGGCAGAAAAACATGCAAACCGCATGAGCGACATTGTGACCGATCTCCTGACCCTGTCACGGTTGGAAAATCACGAACTGGATACTCGAAAAATGACAGCCATCGATATCCCGACACTACTGCAGAACCTCTGTAGCGATCTAAAAAAACGGCATCAGACTCATCAATTACGCCTGCAGATCGACACCGACTTCTGGCTTAGTGGCAGCGAAAACGAAATCAAAAGTGTTTGCTCTAACTTGTGCCAAAACGCTATTCAACACACACCTGCCGGCACCACAATTAATATTACCTGGTTAAAAACAGACGGTGGTATTGAATTATCGGTAAGCGATGACGGACCCGGAATCACACCACAGCACCTAACGCATATTACCGAGCGATTTTACCGGGTAGACAGTGATCATTCTCGCGAATCAGGGGGAACCGGGTTAGGCTTATCGATCGTTAAACATATTGTTCAGCGCCACCGGGGGCAACTCGAAATAGAAAGCACACCGGGGTCAGGCACCCGCTTCACAGTCAGATTCCCTGCCGAGCAGGCCGCACCACAACCTGCACGCACTCAGTCGCTTGCACAATAAACGTTGCCGCATCAACGAAACGCTCTAATCGACTATTTTTATTGATAATTTTTGCCAAAATCATCCCACAGGATTGCCATTCAGCCAAATCTCAGATCTATCCGGGAAATGTCATAAAAGTGTCATATTCAACCCGTAATATCTAGCTGAATAACCATAGGAGATACTCATGAACCCACGCAACACAGCACTCGCTGCCATCGCTGGCGCAGTTTTCACTCTGGCCACCGCACACGCACAAAGCGGTCGTGATCAAATCAGTATTGTCGGGTCGTCCACCGTGTATCCGTTTGCTACAGTGGTAGCGGAGCGATTTGGCCAGACCACCGGCTTCAAAACCCCCAAAATCGAATCAACAGGCTCAGGCGGTGGCATGAAACTGTTTTGCAACGGGCTGGGGGTTGAACACGCGGACGTAACCAACTCCTCACGCCGTATGAAAGCCAGCGAATACGCCACCTGCCACAAAAACGGCGTGACTGATATTGTTGAAGTGCTGATTGGCTACGACGGTATTGCACTGGCCAATGCCGTGTCTTCTGATCAGGTGGAAATCACTCTGAAAGACCTGTATCTGGCGCTGGCCAAAAAGATCCCTAACCCGGATGGATCAGAAACGTTTATCGAAAACCCCTACAACAATTGGTCAGAAATAAATGCCGAGCTGCCGGATGCCACAATTGAAGTGTTGGGCCCTCCCCCGACTTCCGGTACACGTGATGCATTCGCTGAGCTCGCACTGGAAGGAGGATGCAACGCTTTTGATTGGGTAAAAGCTCTGTCGAAGTCAGATAAAGACTTGTATAAAGAGGTTTGCCACACGGTTCGCGAAGACGGACGGTTTATAGAAGCAGGAGAAAACGATAACCTGATTGTGCAGAAACTTGAAGCCAACCCGAATGCACTGGGGATTTTCGGCTTTAGCTTCCTTGATCAGAATAGCGATATTGTGCAGCCATCCTGGATCGACGGCACAGAGCCTACTTTTGAGAGTATTTCTGATGGCAGCTATCCGGTTTCACGACCGCTGTATTTTTACGTGAAGAAAGCTCATATCGGCGTAATCCCCGGGATAAAGGAATATCTCGATGAATTCACCAGCGAAGGCGCATGGGGTGAAGAGGGCTACCTCGCTGATAAAGGCATGATCCCGCTCAATGAAGACGAAAGAATGGCGACGGCAGCTGATGTCAGTAATTTAAAGAACATGCCTGAATTAAAATAGTATCCTAGCCGTCAGGCTGACATCACACTGAAAGGGCCGGCACTGTCGGCCTTTTCTTTTATGCAGGAAAGTACGTTGACCACTAGTCTGTTGTTACTCACTATTTTTATTTTGACCATGACAGGTTACGTCATCGGTCGCACGCGCGCATCACGTATGCGCAATAACCCTGATCTTGCGCAGCACCCGCACTCTTTACCTCGCTACTACGGCTATATGGTCGCGATATGGACGGCCCTGCCTGCATTGATCGTGATTATCCTGTGGACTCTCTTTGAATCAGGCACACTCACCAGGCTTATTACCTCCGATCTCCCGCAGGAAACCCGATCACTCCCGCAAGGTGAGCTAAATTTGGTGATCAACGATATAAAAAACCTGGCTGTCGGTAATATTTCACAGTCCGCTGACGACCCTGCGCGTGTTGCCGCTGCTGAACAGTTCAAAAGCCTATTGGTAAAGTCACAGTGGACTAAAAATATTCTGGCTATTCTGGCAGGGCTGGTCGGCATGTTTTTGGGGCTGCGCTCCGTTCAAAAAGATCGGCGTGCGCGTGTGTTTGTCGAACGTGCAATTATGGTGCTGCTGATCGGTTGCAGCAGTCTGGCAATTCTCACCACTGTAGGCATTGTTTTATCGGTACTGTTTGAATCACTCAGATTCTTCGATAAAGTGCCGTTCAGCGACTTCGCCTTTGGCTTGCACTGGAGCCCGCAGACCGCTATCCGTGCAGACCAGGTGGGTAGCTCGGGAAGCTTTGGCGCGGTGCCGATTTTTGCAGGCACTCTGCTTATATCTGCGATCGCAATGCTGGTGGCTGTACCATTTGGTTTGATGTCAGCCATCTACCTGGCAGAGTACGCAAGTCCTGCTGTCCGAGCCTGGGTTAAGCCATTGCTCGAAATACTGGCAGGCATCCCCACCGTGGTTTACGGGTTTTTTGCAGCCCTCACAATGGCTCCGCTGATGCGTAATGTGGGTGAGGCAATGGGTCTGACGGTCGCATCTGAAAGCGCACTGGCCGCCGGACTGGTGATGGGCATCATGATTATTCCCTTTGTATCATCCCTGTCGGATGATGTGATCACCGCGGTACCGCAGGCAATGCGCGACGGATCATTAGGGCTGGGAGCCACAAAATCAGAAACCATTAAAAAAGTCGTTATACCGGCTGCCCTGCCCGGTATTGTTGGCGGTATCTTGCTGGCGGTTTCTCGTGCCATTGGTGAAACCATGATTGTTGTAATGGCCGCAGGCCTTGCAGCTAATCTAACGATAAATCCTCTTGAAGCCGTAACCACCGTCACTGTACAAATTGTGACGCTGCTTACCGGTGACCAGGCCTTCGACAGCCCTAAAACACTGGCGGCATTTGCCCTGGGTTTATTGCTGTTTATCACTACTCTTATTCTTAACATCATCGCACTGAGAACAGTGCGAAAGTATCGCGAGCAATACGAATGAGCAGCGAACCCACAACCGCTGAGCCGAATCATCACAAGCAATCAGCAACACCATCAAATACAACCGAAATCGTTAAAGCCGGACTCAGGAAACGCTACGCCCGTGAAAGAAGGTTCAAGCGCTTTGGTTTAATTGCCATCCTCGCCAGCTTGTCCTTTTTAGCGATGCTGATCATCACCATTTCCATTAAGGGCCTGCCTGCATTTACACAGACATTCATGAAGCTGGATGTCACACTGGATGCACAAACTCTGGGGGTTGGTGAGAACCCGGATATCGATGCACTGCGTAAAGCCAATTACAGTGGCACAATTAAAAAGTCATTGCTGGCGACTTTTCCAGAGGTAACAAAACGCAAGGATAAGAAATTACTTTATAAGCTGATTAGCAAAGGCGGTCAGTACGACCTGCAAAGAAAAGTGATTGATAACCCGGATTTAATCGGAGAATCAATGAGCGTCTGGTTACCAGTCGGGGATGATGTTAACTCTTATATTAAGGGGATTATTGATACCACACTTCCCGAAAAGAAGCGACGATTCAAAGATAACCAAATCGACTGGATCGAATCCCTTAAGTCTGATGATCGGGTGGCGCAACGCTTTAACTGGACGTTTTTTAATCGCGGGGATTCCCGCGAACCAG
This sequence comes from uncultured Granulosicoccaceae bacterium, assembly GCA_964574535.1. Taxonomy (GTDB): domain Bacteria; phylum Pseudomonadota; class Gammaproteobacteria; order Granulosicoccales; family Granulosicoccaceae. The sequence goes on from CAZNOB010000010.1 coordinate 39,492, forward strand.
AATTGGCAGGGATCAGAGGGGCGCTATTTGGCACAATGTTAACGCTGTTCGTCACCCTGACTCTGTCTTTTCCTATCGCAGTGGCTGCCGCGATCTATCTGGAAGAGTTCGCACCACGTAACCGCTGGACTGATATAATTGAAGTGAATATCAATAATCTGGCCGCTGTGCCTTCTATCGTTTTTGGTTTACTCGGGCTGGCCGTCTTTATTAATTTTTTCCACCTGCCGCGCTCCGCACCGCTGGTCGGAGGACTTGTGCTCTCTTTAATGACACTACCGACCATTATTATCTCTAGCAGAGCTGCATTAAAATCTGTACCTCCTTCGATTCGTGATGCCGCACTGGGCTTAGGCGCCTCAAAGCTACAGGTGGTTTTCCACCATGTCTTGCCCTTGGCAATGCCGGGTATTTTAACCGGTACCATTATTGGTATGGCACAGGCACTGGGCGAAACCGCACCGCTGCTTATGATCGGCATGGTCGCCTTTATTGTGGATATTCCCACCGCCCTGACAGACCCCGCCACGGTTTTACCTGTACAGATATTCCAGTGGGCTGATTTACCCGAAAAAGGTTTTGTAGAGAAAACATCCGCAGCCATTATGGTGTTATTGGCATTTCTAATACTGATGAATGCATTGGCTGTTTATCTGCGAAGAAAATTTGAACGTAAGTGGTAGTGATTTTCGATAACGAAAACACACTAAATAATCGCGAACAACAAATCATATGAATCTAGATCAAGAACAATCGCAGGAACAAACAATCGAAGAGATTGTTGCTAGTCTGGGGGACACGGTTGGCGAATCCCGGGTAGATAACCCGAAAATGTCCTGCACCGGCGTGGATGTTTTCTATGCTGACAAGCAAGCTATATTTGGTGTTGACCTGGATATTGCGCCGAACGAGGTGATCTCAATGATCGGACCATCGGGTTGTGGCAAATCAACTTTACTGCGTTGCCTGAACCGAATGAACGATACGATTCCCATCTGCAAAGTCACCGGCGAACTGACTCTTGATGGCGAAGATATCTATGGCAAAAACACAGATCCGGTATTGCTTCGGGCTCGAGTAGGCATGGTGTTTCAAAAACCCAACCCGTTTCCCAAATCGATCTATGAGAACGTTGCCTATGGCCCAAGATTGCACGGACTTAGCAGAAACAAAGCTGACCTTGACGATATCGTGGTCACCAGTCTACGTAAAGCGGGTATCTATAACGAAGTAAAGGATCGGCTTGATCAACCTGGCACAGGTTTATCAGGGGGACAACAACAACGACTTTGTATTGCACGAACGATCGCTTGCAGCCCTGAGGTTATCCTGATGGATGAGCCGTGTTCTGCGCTTGACCCCATCGCCACAGCCAAGATCGAAGAGCTGATTGACGAACTTCGCGAAAACTACTCGATTGCGATTGTCACGCATTCCATGCAACAGGCAGCGCGCGTATCACAGCGAACTGCCTACTTCCATTTGGGCAAACTGGTTGAAGTTGGCGACACCGACACAATATTTACTAACCCCCGGCACGAACTCACCGAAAACTACATCACTGGCCGTTTCGGCTAGCTCTGAAAAATCGGAATCACTTTAATGAGAAAATTTAACCCCGAAGGTCACACCGCACACCAGTTTGATATCGAACTCAACGATGTAAAAAACAAGGTGATGAATATGGGGGGATTAGTAGAGTCCATGGTGCACAATGGGTTGGAAGCATTGCTGACAATGAACCCTGAGATGGGCCGTCAAGTGAGTGTAGATGATCATCGCGCTAACCAATTTGAACTCGATATCGATGAAGATTGCACCCGTATACTGGCGAGACGTCAGCCCGCCGCCAGCGATTTACGACTGGTGCTCACCATCATTAAAACGATCTCGGACCTTGAACGTATCGGTGATGAGGCGGAAAAGCTCGGTCGCATCAGCGTAAAGCTGTCAGGGGAACCTGATGTGCCAAACTACTACAAAGATCTTCGGCATCTGGGTGAGCATGTAAAAACCATGTTGCGTGAGGCTCTGGATGCATTCACCAGAATGGATGTTGAAGCAGCATTCCGGACAGCAGCTAAAGACGAGGCCATCGATCAGGAATATGGCAATATTTCACGCTTACTCATTTCCCACATGATGGAAAATCCTCGCAATGTAAGTCATGCCCTCGATATGAGCTGGTGCGCACGCTCGCTTGAGCGCATTGCAGATCACGCCTGTAATATTTGCGAATACGTTATCTATTTGGTTGAAGGCAAAGATATTCGCCATGCCAACCTTGACGATATGCGCAAGAAGCTGCTCTAGGAGAATTCGCCACGGCGAGCGGTGGGCTCGTAGAACATCCCTGCCGGGGGCCTTCATTTTTGAAAACCAAAAACGGAAGCAATAAGTCTTTTTGCGACTATTCAGCCCTTGGGGTGCCTGCGGCATTTTGAGAGTAATCGTGCAAGTGGATAGCGCTTGCAGCCATCCATGGCGCGCCGACCCACTTCCACGATTACTCTCAAAACTGATTGAACGCGGGTAGATCAAGAGCAAACGCTTTGCGTTTCGCGTTTGTTTATCGTACTTTCTGGACGGCTTTGTATGTTGCCGAATATATCTAAACACAAAAATCAGGCACTGATGAATTCGTAGGATTAAAGCCTGCATTATTCATGAAGCGACCGACGAATATAGTTTTTATGTTTTATTTATAGTGTTGGCGGAGAATATATCGTAAATCCTAAGTTGACAGGCTTTCTATTCGACGCAAGAACAAAATTCACTGTAAAAACTAATCTCTGCGCAATAAGCTCTCCGTTTTACAGATAATCCGGGCCAGGCTTATAAGCCTGGCGTACTGCCATAATTCTCTCTATATTTGTGTTTTTCAGGCACGCTGTATTTGTTATATTTCGTGATCAATAACGGAATGGATTTGTATGGTAACCCCAGTCTACGCAGCTATTCTTGCGGTTATTTTCGTCGCGCTAAGCTTTAGAACGCTACTACTCAGACGCGCCCGGGATATTCCTATCGGTACAGCTGAAGACCCGGTTCTGACAAGAGCCGCCAGAGCACACGCAAACTTTGCCGAGTATGTGCCTTTAACCCTGATGTTATTATATTTTCTTGAAACATTGACTAACGCCGGCATGGTTCTCCATGTGCTGTGTATCTCCCTGATTGTAGGGAGACTGGTACACGCTTATGGTGTCAGCCAGGTTGATGAGGATTATCGCTTCCGTGTGTTTGGGATGGTCATTACCCTCGGCACAATGATTTCTGCAGCCACACGCATACTGGCAAGCTATGTGAGTTGATCTGCTCACAACTCACCAATGCATTATCTATATAAATCTTTTCAATAATCGAGACCGACCTATGGCCAGCAAGTTTTTAATGGTAATTGCCGCGATTCTAGCTGTCTTTGGCTTACTTTATCTGTTCAGTCCACAAACACTGGCAGAAACCGCCGGCTTGACGGCAAACGCTTCTGGCCTTACCGATATTCGCGCTACTTACGGTGGTTTTCAGATTGGACTGGCTTTATTTTTATTTTGGTCGTGCCGCAGCGCTGATAATGTAGGCAGTGCTCTAGTCGCAACAGGCGTTATATTCGCCTGTGTGGGGTTAGGTCGATTGTATGGTGTCATCGTCGACGGTGAGTTCTCAGGATTTAATATGATCGGACTGATGTTTGAGGTATTTTTAACCGCCGCGTGCGCCTATTTTTATCAAAGCCACAAGAGACTGAACTCCGCCACGACCGCCATCAAAATGCCCGGTTATCAACAGTAGACAACCGGGCCAGACTAACGAGCTTTCCAAACATTGGGGGGGGAATTTGCTCGTCAAATCACTGCTCCTTCATTATTTCCAGGAGCTTGCGCGGTAGACCTCTATGTAGCGAGAACGTGCCATGCGTTTGCTCTTGATCTACCCGCGTTTAATCAGTTTTGGAGTGATCGTGCAAGTGGGTCGGCGCGCCATGGAGGTGCTACGAGTGCTGTCAGTCATGGATGGCTGCAAGCGCTATCCACTTGCACGATCACTCTCAAAATGCGCTGGCACCCGAAGGGCTGTACTCTCGCAGAAAGACTTTTTGCTTCCGTTTTTGGTCTTTCAACATGAAGGCCCCCCGGCAGGGATGCCCTACAAGCGCACCGCTCGCCGGGGAATAATCTCCTAATGAGGCATCAAAACAGAATCGATCACATGAATGACTCCGTTTGTCGCTTGAATGTCAGTCATAATGACTTGCGCATCGTTGATGAACAATTCACCACCTCTCAATGAGAGGCTGGCTGGATCACCATTTGCCATGTGCACCTGCGATCCTGCAAGACTGATTGCAGTGTCGGCATCCACTGCTCCGTCAATGAGATGATAGAGCAGTATGTTTTTCAGAGTTTCCGGATCTGCAACCAGTGCATTGATCGTATCTGACCCAAGTAACGCAAACGCATCATCCGTCGGGGCAAATACGGTGTAGGTTTCATGACCACCAGCCAGCGGGCCGTCCAACCCTGTGACCTGCAGCGCCGTGGCGAGTGTCTGGAAGTTACCCGCCGCTATCGCCGTATCGTAAATACTCATTAGTGGCTGCTCTTCCGGCTGTGGCTCTGTTTCATCTGCCGGTGGCATCAGTACAGCGTCAATCACATGAATGATGCCGTTACTTGCATTGATATCGGTTGCTGTGACTACGGATGAGTTCACCAAAAGTCTACCAGCGTCAAGTGACAGTGCCGTTGAATCTCCGTTCGCCATCTCTACCGATGAACCGGCCAGCCCGATTGCAGTCGACGCATCAACTACCTGTCCTGCTACGACATGGTATAGCAGGATATCGCGGAGTGTTTCGGGGTCAGCCAGCAGTGCATCTATGGTGTCCTGGCCCAGCACGTCGAAAGCATCATCAGTAGGCGCAAATACGGTGAACGTCGCATTTTCGTCTGCAAGTACTGAAACCAGTTCTGTGGCTTCGAGCGCCGCTGCCAGTGTATTAAAAGTACCGGCAGCGAGTGCAGTTTCTACAATATTTGAAGCTTGTATAGGCTCTTCGACACCGTTATTTTGTTCTTCCTCTTCCGATTGATCAACGCCGGTCGGTGGAAGCAACACCTCATCAATCACGTGAATTGTACCATTAGTTGCTGCTACATCTGCAGTGATCACCTGAGCGGTATTGACAAAGAGATTGCCGTCGCTAAAGGATAATTGCAGAGGATCTTCGTTCGCCGCATCGACCGAATTGCCAGCTAACGAAATAGCAGTGGCACTGTCGACATTTTGGTCAGCAAGTACGTGATATAACAAAATATCAGACAATTGCTCCGGATCAGCCATTAATGCATTGATGGTATCTGTTCCAAGTGCGGCAAATGCTTCATCCGTTGGCGCAAAGACTGTGAATTCACGTGTTTCATCAGCAAGCACTTCATCCAGACCAGTTGCACCCAGCGCTGCGGCCAGAGTAGTGAAACTACCTGCATCAACCGCTGTCTGAACTATGTTGCCTGTGGCAGCAGAATTGCTGTCGTCGGTGGCAACGCTGACGCCATCAACGCCAGTCAGGATCGCTCCGTCTCCGTCACAGGCACTGATCGCTAAGGCAGCCAGCGCGGTGAATAAGGCTTGTTTAACTAGTTTCATCATCTGACCCCGTTAATTCGTTTGTTGCTCTAAACGCCACACGCGTTTTTAACAGTGAATGATATTCCCGCCTCAGTGAATGCCATGTGATCAGTAAAAACCAGGTGTTCACGCCATGTTCACATTCAACGATTCTTAAGGAACTACCCTGGTAAATCAGCCAGCAGAGCAAATATCACCGAACATAGGTTACGGCCAAATGAACTATCATTAGGCAACTTCCGAGAACTACAACACATGAACTCTCTCTCTCAACCGCGAGTCCAGTCGCGCCTGTTGCGGGTTTTTGTTTTACAACTCGCCTTAATCAGTTTCGCCACCGTTGCCGGTGTAACTGCAGCCAGCCTGGTCGTTGAAAAAATTCTTGTGAAGCAAGCGCTCAAAGGTGAAGCCGGCTATTTCTGGCAACAGCGTGAAAATGCACCGAACTTCCCGATTCCCGACACCCTCAACCTGCAGGGTTTTCTAGACGGGCACGCCGATCATCCAACCCCACCTGATTTACAGGGACTGCTCCCCGGCCAGCAGCGAGTTGACTACCGGGGAGACGACTTGATCGCCTACGTGAGTGAGAATAACGGTGAACGCCTGATTCTGTTGTTTCAGGATGAAACGGTATCAAACCTGGGTCTGCTATTTGGCATCGCACCGCTCACCTTGGTGCTTTTAGTGATGTATGCTCTCGCGTATTTAACTTACGTGCTCTCGAAAAAGGCAGTATCGCCCATTGCAAAACTTGCGGACACCATTGAAAAATTTGACTTCAATGCCCGTGATGCAACCGAACTGGACCTCAGCGCTTTCAGCGGGCCACACAATTCAGAAACGCTGGTACTCGCCGATGCTTTGCAACATTTTATCGAGCGTACCGATGAGTCCATTGAGCGTGAACGATCTTTTGCACGGTACGCTTCACACGAGTTACGTACCCCACTGGCTGTGATTAATGGTTCAGTCTCTTCTCTGGCGTTACTGAGTCTGGATGGCGCACCGGGCCGGGCCGTTAATCGTATAGCACGAGCCAGTAAACATATGCTCGATATGACAAGCACACTATTGTTGCTCTCCAGGGATTCGTATCAGGAGGAATCTTTCAGTGCGATCGAAGTGAATCGCGTAGCTTCGGACCTGGTGGCTGAACTCGCTGACACCATACCAATGAATGACCTGACTGTTGATATACACTGCAGCGAAAATCTACAAGTAAATTGCGCTGAGGCGACTCTGAGAATTGTGATTGGCAATATTTTACGCAATGCGTGTTTGTATACGGTCAAAGGCACAGTAGAAATAATCTGCTCAGAAAGCGCTATCACTATCACAGACAACGGTCCAGGATTAAGTCAGGTAGAACAGCGAAGGATTTTCGAACCTTTTTTCCGTATAGACGACAATCGCAACAGCGGAGGTTCCGGACTGGGACTTGCGCTGGTGAAAACAACCTGCGAAAACTATGGCTGGACTATCAATGTCGAAAGCACACCGGGGAAGGGCTCAAGTTTCACTATCGACTTCGGTGACTCTGTATCCTGAACCGGCCACGGTATGCAACAAAGCAATGGGAAAGGGTTTATCCACAGCTTTACGTAACTTATAAATTTGGCTGCGAAGTGTATCACTGGCGGGAGGATCATCACCCCAAAGCTCTGACTCAAGCTCCTCCCGGGTCACAACATTTGGCCTGCGCTTTAATAAAATAGTCAGTATTTGAAAACCTGCAGGCGTCAATGACAACAGCTTGCCACCCCGTCTGACTTCATGTGTACCAGTATGAAGCACCAAGTCTGCAACGCTTAGGGTCTCGGCTGTGACAGAGCCGTGATGCCGCCGGCTCAATGATTTAATTCGTGCAACAAGCTCCGGAAGATCAAAGGGCTTAACTACATAGTCATCTGCACCTTTTTCAAACCCTTTCAGCTTATCACTCAGTTCATCGCGTGCTGTCATCATAATGACCGGCGTATTGTTGTGATCCTGCTCGCGAATTTCACTGCACAGAGTATAGCCATCCATTCCTGGGAGCGTGATATCCAGAACAATCACATCAAACCGGTTTTGGCGCGCCAGATGAAGCCCGGTCATACCATCGGCAGAGTAGTCAACAGTCGCCCCCATCGACTCAAGAAAATCAATCACTGTTTCTGCCAGATCATAATGATCTTCAACTAAAAGTATGCGAAGCTTTTCAAGTGGTTGCATGGTTTAACCAGGTTGACCCCCCTGCAGTAGCTAGTGCCCGTCAGACAGTAATTACGGTTAGCAATTTCGAAATAGACCTTACACAAATGTGAATTCCGTTAAAGAGATAATGACATAGATTTTAGCGATGCCAGGACAGTGCCTCTCTGAGAGCCGTAGCATTTTTTGATATGACCTCGGCATCCTCCATCCTGCCCGGCGGTCTGAGCTTAACCCCCTCATGACGCGGCAGCACATGGAAATGCAGATGGAAGACTTCCTGCCCTCCGGCGGCCTCATTAAACTGCTGTAGAGTGATACCCTTTGCATCAAAAGCTTTCAGTGCGGCGTGACTTACCTTTTGCACCGTCGCCAAACAGGCTGCGAGCTGCGCTGAAGAAGCATCGAGCATGTTAATGGCGGGAGTCTTCGGTATCACCAGCATATGTCCATCAGCACGCGGCATAATATCCATAATGACAAGCGTTTCCTCGTCTTCAAAAATTTTTTCAGACGGTATTTCATTGCGTAATATTTTAGCAAAAATATTGTCGTTATCGTAGATCACGTTATATCTCTATTCGCGTTTTATACCAACACCCTATCATTCTGACATTTTCTGCGAGGCATGACATGCAGTGACCCGCGGCTCTTCCACTACTGAAATCAGTGAATGATGGAAGATTCAAACTGAGTATCGGCGTGTATGGCAGGTGCTGCCCAGCCGAGATCACCTTTTACACGATTACAGATCTGTGCTTCCCACGCCGGGTCAAATCCCTGCACTGCTTTGCTGAGGCTGTGACCTTGTATCAGACTGACACCGATATCGTTGACTAACTCGTCCAGGCTGAGCTTGCTGTGGATATCAACACCTTCAAGAATTACTGATGTTCCCTGTGCACGTTGACATTCAATCAAATACCGGATCAATGTATCCGCCATGCGAGTGTCGAAAGATAAAATGTCACGATCGATTTTTACATAGTGCGGCTTCAAACTATCCAGCCGTGACAAGGACGCATTACCCACCCCAAAATCATCAATCGCAAACCTGACACCTGTGAGTTGCCCCAGTTTTCGCACAACATCACGATACTCTTCAAGTTGTTTCCGCGCTTCGACCTGAAACTCCGGTGATACTACGGTTTTTTCGGACACTTCCATGATTAAATTATGGCCGCTCAAAGGTGCGCTACGACCAAGCACTTCATAGAGCAATTCGCGATACGCCGCAGAGCGCAAAGTGGCAGGATAAACATTCAGTGAGAGCGGCTTTATACCTTCAGTTACCGGCTCAAAACCGTTAATTTGCTCTTTATAGGCA
>CAZNOB010000010.1:48745-61813 GCA_964574535.1 uncultured Granulosicoccaceae bacterium
TCGTAGACTTTTGCTTTCAGTTTTTCGAATGATTCAAAATTCGCCCAGGCGAGGGAATCGTGCAAGGTATTAATAACAGTGCTTAGCACCTCGGTGAGAGGGAAGCGGGTAAAGCCACCGCGCGCCGCTACAAAGACACCGCAATTAGGCAATCGATCATTAACGATAACCATGCACTCCAACGGGCTGCCACCACTCGGTGCTAATTGGGGCAGAAAATTCTGCAGCCTCAGTGAGCAACTGGCTGTTGCATTCGAATAACCGGTCAACGCTTCCTCTAATACACTATGTACAACATTGGCCGGGCAGTCATGTAAACATTTATTGGAATCTGCTTCATATAAGTGCAAATCACCTTTCTTGCTACGAAAATAGCAATAGACCATTTCAGCATCGAGCACCTGCCGTAATGCTTCGGAAAACAAATTCAGATTGCGTTTGCGATTAGTCATCCGCATGACTTGTAACCGCGCCACCAGTTGTTCCACAAAATCATCATAGGCGCTCATGTGGCACGGCAGCGGATCTACAGACTCCGCGATCTGCGAAACACTGGCAACACGATCCATAAGCTGTTGGGCAGGATTGGGTACTCGTTGGGTCTTTTGCAAAAAGCTGTTGACTCTGCTGAGTATTTCGGCGACATCCGAGTCACAGAGAGACTGACCAGCGCCCGTGTTGTGCGCCAGCGCATTGCGGGTGTTCAGTGGTGGTAATATTGCCAGGCTCGATTGCTCATAGCTTTCTACACGACTGACAATCAGTGGTATCACCAGAGCGTCCCCCGCCATGGCGCGACGCAGAGCGATGAAAGCAGCTTGCGATGCGCCCACAGATTGAAGATGTTGCTCGTCTATCAAAAAGATATACAGGTTAGCGCGTTTGTCATCGCTGACAGGGAGTTCGTTCACACTGTGGAACGCACATGAACCCAAAAGACCTTTAGACATCATTTCATTCAACGCAGGTTCGACTACCTGACGATCGGAAATACTATCACCTGACCCGAATATCACTGCATTCGCGCATTGTGTTGAAACCGGGGACTCAATCATTTTCCTACCGCCCACTAACTCGTTTTTTATAATTATTGTTATCTTGGTTCGGGCTAGCAGCAATCTGTGTTGCCTGGCCACCCGCCGTGTTGAGGACCTATTTGTAACATGATTGGAACACTGAGATCACCGACTCTTAGATTCCATACTTAATGTAAATACTCACAATGATGCGTAAGTGTGAGATTAATATCAGATTCCCCTTTTCTCGTGAAAGATTACACATTAGTAAATTGGCGATTTAAATATGATACTTTTTCGATACATGAACTATTGAAAAATCAATAATTTACCGTAGTCCCAACGTAAAGTCGCGTTTCTCAATATTCTCCCAGCAAAATTTCCTGGCCGAATGGCGCTGGCAAAGTCAGATCTAAACCAGGCCGCCTGCAGCCGCATTGCCGGTTGCGAAAAAGCTGCGCATACTTACTAAACCCCAGATTCGCAACCAGGCGCCCTCCCTGTGACCACACACTCTTTCAATATTGCGGTATTCGACGGCGATGGCATTGGGCCGGAAATAATGGCCCCGACTATCGCACTTATTAACCGAGTCACCCGCGACGCCAGAACATTTTCACTGAGCTACACCCATTTACCCGCTGGTGCTCTGCACTACCAGGCGACCGGCGAATCTCTCCCCACAGACTCTATCACTGCGGCGCGTCAAAGCGATGCGATTTTGCTCTCTGCCATGGGACTGCCGCATATTCGAAAACCCGATGGCACCGAGATCGTGCCGCAAATTGATCTGCGCAACGAATTAGCCTTGTTTGCCGGAGTGAGACCGGTTTTCACATTCAAAGGTGGCCCGAAGGTATTGTCTGATGACAGGGCGGCCTCGCTGGATTTTGTACTGGTCAGAGAGTCGATAGAAGGCATGTTTGCCCACAGGCATGAAGGACAGGTTGTCGACAACAACTATGCGACCGAAACTATGCGCATTACCCGCGAAGTATCAGAACAGCTATTCGACTTTAGCTTTAAGCTGGCGCAATCTCGCGCCAGAAAATTCAATCGACCCGGCAAGCTGATGTGTGTCGACAAGGCAAACGTGTTCCGATCCTTCTGGTTTTTCCGTGAGATTTTCAATGAGCGTGCCGCACAGTTTTCGGATATTGAAGCGTCTGCCATGTATGTCGATGCCGTGGCCATGAAAATGGTTCAGAGTCCCTGGGATCTTGATGTCATGGTGACCGAAAATATGTTCGGCGACATTCTTTCCGACCTGGGCGCCGGCCTGATGGGTAGTCTCGGCCTTGCACCCTCTGCAGACATCGGACAACACAACGCTGTGTTTCAGCCTTGCCACGGCAGCGCGCCCGATATCGCTGGTCAGGGAGTAGCAAACCCGATGGCGATGATTTTGTCCGCCAGCATGATGCTGGAATACATCGCCGAGAAGTTCGATTGTGCTGAAGCGGGCAACTGTGGCGAAACACTTAAAGATGCTGCATTGGAAGCAGCAGCCCGGGACTCCGGTCGCGGAAGGGACCTCGGTGGTAATGCCAGTACGGAATCAATTGTCAGTACAGTCGAGAGCTTTCTCGCGTAACGCTGTCTGATAACGACTATGCATAAAACTATAAAAACGATCTCGGTGGGTGGTGGCTACTTTGCACAATTTCATCTTGAAGCATGGCAGCGACTACCGAATATAAACCTGGCAGCTATTGTCGACACTAACGCAAACACGCACGACACCCTAAAGAAAGAATTTCCGGAAGCACTTGTTTTTGACTCTCTGGAAAAAGCCGCGCGGCAAGTTGATGCAGATATCGTTGATCTTGTTACACCGCCAGCAACGCATCACTCATTAATAAAGACGGCACTAAAGTGCTGTCCAAAAGCCCTGATCGTCTGCCAAAAACCATTTTGCGACTCCCTGTCGGTGGCAACCGCCACTACAGCTCTGGCCACACAGCAAGGCAGGGAAATTGTCGTTCATGAGAATTTCCGCTTTCAGCCCTGGTACACAAAAATAAAGTCTTTGCTCAACAACAAGGCAGTCGGGCAGGCACTACAGGTGACATTTCGCCTGCGACCCGGTGACGGACAAGGTGTTAACGCCTACCTGGACAGACAACCATATTTTCAACAAATGAAGCGCTTTTTAATTCATGAAACCGGCGTGCACTGGATAGACGTTTTTCGCTATTTGCTCGGCGAGCCGAATGCTGTCTCAGCTGATCTCAGGCGCATTAATCCAGCCATTGCCGGTGAGGATGCCGGGCATTTTATTTTTCACTACGATAACGGATTACGAGCACACTTCGATGGCAACCGATTATTAGACCATGCAGCAGACAACACCCGTCATACCATGGGAGAGATGATGATTGAAGGCACGGAAGGTACCATTACTCTAAATGGTGACGGAGAAATTTCGTTACGGTGCTTCAGCAACAAAGCGCCACAATCTATTCCTTATGATTTCGAATTGATCGGATTTGGCGCTGATTGTGTTCGATTGCTGCAAGCCCATGTGGTGGATCATCTGCTACATCAAACCCCGCTACAGAACAAAGCATCGGACTATCTTCAAAATTTGCGCATTGAAGAGGCCATTTATACAGCAGCGCAGTCTAATTCACTTATTTCACTAGGCCAAGAGTAGATCATGTCAGCAAGCTGGAAAATTTACGCACTAAAATACGCGGACCACACTGACCGGCAGCGCAACGAATCATTTATTTTCGATGATAATCACAGCGCCCCACTGCAACTGGATTACTTTATCTGGCTCTTGAAAAACGGGGATCGAAGCATTCTTGTTGACACTGGCTTTGACACCCGGGAAAGCAAAGTGCGAGGGAGGAAACTACAAGAAGAACCGTACCAACTACTAAAACGATTTGGCGTCTCACCAGAAACCATCGACACGGTGATCATTACCCATTTGCACTATGACCATGCCGGATCATTGCCAGACTTCAAGCACGCAACATTCCATCTGCAGGAACTGGAAATGAGTTACGCGACTGGCCCGTGTATGTGCCACGATGCGCTGCGTAAACCCTACACCGGCGACCATGTCTGTGCGATGGTTAAACAGTTATTCTCGGGGCGACTACAGTTTCACAGTGGTTCCGGTGAAATTGCGCCAGGTATCGAGGTTCACCTGATCGGCGGACACAGTCGCGGCTTGCAATGCGTTCGCGTGTTAACTGATCGGGGCTGGGTGGTACTGGCTTCTGATGCCAGTCACTACTATGAAAACTTCCTGGCCAAACAACCGTTTCCCATTGTGGTGGATATGCAGAATATGCTGGATGGATTTGATACTGTGCAGAATTTAGCGGAGTCAGTAGATCACGTGATTCCAGGCCATGATCCATTGGTCCGGCAATATTATCCAGCGGTGTTCGATAATGACAGCACCATTATCCGACTTGATGTTGCTCCGAAAACTTCTGTCAGTTAGAGGCATGTTAGATGAAAGTGAGGGCATAAAAAAACCCGCGTTCCAGCGGGTTTTTTATTTTTGGCGGAGAGAGAGGGATTCGAACCCTCGAAACGTTTAACCGTTTACACACTTTCCAGGCGTGCTCCTTCAGCCACTCGGACACCTCTCCTGAACTTTTCTAAATACTTTACACCACTACGTATTACCCGATCCTTTCGGGGTGTAGATCGGTGACGGGAACGCCGACACATTATTTGGCACATCTGCGATCTTTGGCGTGCCGTGCTTTTCAACCTCGTCGATGCGGATCACCGCGTGCATTGGAATGATAGTCTGGCTTACCCCCTCGAACTCACTTTTCAGTTTTTCTTCTGAAGGATCAACCACTACAGTGGTGTGCTCGTCGAACATGAGGCCTTCCAAAACCACAAAACCATATAGCTCGCCCTGAAAAACATCTGCCGCGTAGAGCTCGTATATTTTATCCTGATTAATAAAGCGGACTCGATATACGTGTTCTTTTGACATTGGTTATAAGCAACTATTGGACTAAAAACATGGTCAAATCGGGAGCCGGATCAAGCTGACTGTCAGCCCTCGACAGCTGTGGAACTATAGCACAATCGATCGGGCTGTGAAGCGATTGACGGTACTTACTAGCAGCAAATTTAGCGGCGTCCCGGAGGACGCTTCCCCCTGGCGCCGGGGCGACTTCGCCCTCGCCCGCCCGCGTCGTGCACCAACTGCAACTGAGTTTCGCCTCTGACAGACAAACCAGCCATGGTTTGCAAATGTGTTACCAGACCATCGTCCACATCAATGAATTTTCCGGCTCGCACATAACCGGGCAATTCGACCGGACCATACCGGACTCGTATCAGCCGACTAACCTGATAACCTAAAGCCATCCACAAACGGCGTACTTCGCGATTACGCCCCTCACTCAACACTACTCGGTACCACTGATTATTGTCTGTGCCCCCGTCGAACCAGCAGCGTTGAAACCGTGCCGGCCCGTCATCGAGTTCAACGCCATCATGCAACTGCCGAATATGCTCATCACTGACAGGACCACGAATACGGCAGGCATACTCCCGCTCTACCTCGGATGAAGGGTGCATTAGCCCATGAGCTAAATCGCCGTTATCAGTGAATAGCAGCAGGCCACTGGTATTGATATCCAGCCGTCCAATCGCAACCCAGCGCGAGCCTTTCAATCGTGGCAGATGCTCAAAGACAGTGGGGCGATTCTGCTCATCGGAACGGGTGGTTACCCTACCCTCAGGCTTGTGATAAGCGATCAGGCGAAAATCACGACGCGCCGACAATACAACCCGGTAACGCCGCTCACCATATCGCAATCGATCCCCCGACGACGCTTTATCGCCAAGCACCGCAACCCGCCCATTGATAATTATGCCACCCGCAGCTATATCTGACTCGAGCTTACGACGTGATCCCAGCCCGGCACCAGCCAGTAATTTTTGTAATCGTTCAGCCATCGTAAATGAAGCACATGTTGGTAACGCCTTAAGAGCAGCCACGTATTATCACATAACCCTTATGTTACAACACGACCCAATGATACGATGACGATCAGTCATCGCAATGAGAGCCCGCCAATGTCAGCAGCAGAATTTAAAGCGTTGAATATTGCCGTTTTAACCGTCTCAGACAGTCGCACAGAAGCAGACGATAAATCCGGACATTTACTCAAGAATGAACTCACCGATAGCGGCCATCATTGCATTGACAAAGCAATTGTCAAAGATGATAAATATCAGATTCGCGCCCGATTGAGCCAATGGATTGCCGACCCGGACGTCGATGTTGTGCTGAGCACCGGTGGCACAGGAGTTACAGGCAGAGACGGGACGCCTGAAGCTGTTTCACCGTTGCTTGATAAGGAAATCGAAGGTTTTGGTGAGATGTTTCGAGTGTTGTCGTATGAAGACATCAAGACCTCAACACTGCAATCGCGGGCGCTGGCCGGCGTAGCGAATGCGACCTACGTCTTTGTGATGCCGGGGTCTCCCTCTGCCTGCAAAACAGCCTGGACTAAACTAATCAGTGAACAACTGGATAATCGCACACGCCCGTGCAATCTGGTCATGCTGATGCCACGCCTTAAAGAAACCTGATCGCAACTACCAGCCTTTCGCCTCTTTCACTAAATCATAGGCCGCTTTGATACTTTGTGTTTTCTCCGTGGCCAGTTTAATCATTTCTGGAGGCAGGCCTTTCGCCACCAACTTGTCGGGATGATTCTGGCTCATCAGTTTCCGATAGGATCTTTTCACCTCATCTTTACCGGCGCTGCGTTCGACACCCAATAATTCATAAGCATCATGCAGCGGCATTGCCGGTTTGCGGCCCGCTTTGGAAGATTGATGGGACTGAAAATCTTCCTGCGCCGCCCGACTGGCGCGCACCAGCACCTCCATTTGCCGCAACATAAACTTGGGAAATTTCAGATAACCGCAAATTTCCTCAAGCGTTTTTTTCTCAGCCGGGTGAAGACTGCCATCGGCATAGACAGCGTGTAGCTGTATTTCCACAAACATTCGCATCAAATTGGTACGCCGACGACACTCGATACGAAATTGCTCAACCACTGCCTGCACATCGAAATCGTCTTGCTTACCCTGATTAAACAAATCAATCGCGACCCGTCGCTGTTCGGCAGTCAGCTGCATTTGTGACATCACATTTTCAGCCATCTTGATTTCGTCGCGCGTTACTTGCCCATCCACTTTTGCCAAATGCCCCATGGTGGCGAATGCGGCAGTGAAGAATGTAGCCTGAACCCGTTCCTGAGCACCCGGGCTTAGATTCTCATCACTCTCGTGCTGCAGTGACTTTAAACCGGTATCAAAGTTATGCCCTAACGCGGCACCAACCATTGCCCCGATAGGTCCGCCGATTAAAAAACCAAACGCACCACCCAGTAACTTGCCCCACCAATTCATGTGTTTACCTTTTCATCGAATTCGGCGGGTATCTGCGTGTCCCTGACACACACAAACTCGCGCAAAAAAGTAGTGGCGTAGACCCCACGCTGTAGCGTCACTTGCAATTGCAGCGTGTTTTCATCAAGCCACTGCCACTGCAGCTGATCTGCCACCGCACGCAGCGGTCTGCGCTCCTGTTTCAAACCGGCTTTTTCAAGTCCCTGTAAGAAAAGAGATTCGTCTTGCAGGCAGGTGTTTTCAAGCTCGGCCACCAAGCCTGTGGCAGCGCTACGACCGCGCCCGTATAAAGGACCACTTGGATGAATATCGCACTGCTGGTAACGCAGGATGATTTCAGCATCGGGACTTTCACAATGAAATACGCTGTTGGTACCATTCAGTATACAAACCTCACCTGCCATCACGGTCTGCCAACTCTTATCCTTAACCCGGGCAGCCAGCACGAGGTTGAACAAATATGAACGCACAGCAGAAAGATATAAACCACGCTTAAAACGACTGGTCTTGCGGTTGCCCTGAAACATTGAGCGAGCCGATGCAATGTTACGCCCGCCATGACCAAACCGCTGCGCACCGAAATAATTGGGGAAGCCCTGCCGCCGAATTTGTTCGAGCTGCCGATCAATGATTTCCTGCGCGCCACTGACCTCGCGCAGGATTATTTTAAACTGATTGGTTCGATGAGCACCGGTGCGCAATTTTTTGCGACTGCGAGTCACCGTGACAAGATCTATTTCCGAAAGTCCGGCCAATTTATTTTCGACCATCTCGAACAGATCTTCTGAATCGATAGTCAACCCCTCTGATACTCCACCACCACCGAGAGGCAAGCTGAACCACTGAGTGGTAACCGCTTTTCTATCTTTCAGTCCAGAGTACCCGACATCCTTTGCGGCAATAGAAAACGTACTGGCGATCTCGTCAGCGACATCGCGGGTATTTTTATTGCGCTTGCGAATATTAATCCACAAATGATCGCCCTCACCGTCTGGTACGAAGCCCAGGACTTCATCAACCTGAAAATCCTCTGGCGCCGCCTTGAGCACAGCAGATGGCAGTTGGTCAAGACAGTGAGTGGGCAGTGAGGTAACATTCATAAAGATTGATTGCTGATCGTCATAAGTGCAAATAAAGGCCGGGTATCGTTACCCAATAGGGATACAATCGCAACGCATTTTCATTTATTAGCAATGTAAAGATTTTGTTACGCGCAGTTACCTGGCGACACCAGACTGGCGAAGGCATATGAAGAAAAAATGAGCAATATGGACAATATCGAGCGCCTCGAACGCCAGCAGTTACTCATTAAACTGGAAAACGAACACGCCGAACTGGATCAGACTGTGGCACTCCAACTGGCCAGCCCAGGCTATGATCAGATAGTTGTTAGCCGCCTGAAGAGGCGTAAGCTGCAACTTAAGGATATGATCGTTAAGTTGAAAAGCAGCATGCTGCCAGATGTCCCGGCCTGACCGGGTGGCTTTGGGTGACGACTACTACCGGCGACAGCTATGTGCGCCGGTTTTAAAAAAACTTCTTATAGATCTGCCTATCCTGGCGCTATTTGTTTTGCGCCAGTGGTTCACTTTCTTTGATCATCCGGATCAGTTCGTTGGCCGGACGGTAACCGGGGATTTTAGTACCGTTATCCAGATAAATTAGAGGTGTTCCACGCAACTCAACCTGGCGCGCAAGATCAACATGCGACTGTATCGGATTTTCACACGTTGCCGGAGCCACGATACCACCGGTTTTTGCCGCCGTCATTGCGGCTTCCGGATCAGTAGCACACCAGACACTTTCCAGCTCCCGCGCCGAAGCTGAGTCCATACCTGCGCGGGGAAAAGCAAGATAGCGTACACGTATATCGGCACCGGTAATTTCATCAATTTCGCGATGTAATTTCTGGCAAAAACCGCAGTCAGTATCTGTGAAAACTGTGATCCAGCGATCCGCATCTTTGTTTTCGTTATCAAACACCACCATCTGCTCTTCCGGCACGGTATCAATAAGTGCAAGCTGCAGCATACCGCGGCGTTGATCGCTCACATTTACTTGCTCTTGCAAATCTATGATGCTGCCTTCGAGCATAAATCTGCCATTTGGCGACAGATAGTAGAGCTGAGCTCCGCTAATGAGTTCGTAGATTCCGGGAAGGACAGACTCCTGAATACTGGTTATAGGAAGATCCGGCGCCATATCCGCCAGCGCTTCTCGCAGTTGTTGTTCCGGCGATTTATCCTGGGCAGCAGTCACTCCGGAAAAAACGCTGACAGCACCCGTCAGTAGCAGGGCTGCAAAAAATCTGGAAAATTTCATGATTAGATCCTGGTTGACAATTTTAACAACGACATCCTGTCAAAAGCGTTGCACTTGCTGATACTGACCACCGCCAGCATGGTGAGTTCGCTCAGAGACTGTATCAAAGGTTGTTACGAGGCAAAGCAAGCGCTGTCCGTAAGTACAATTGTCGGCAAGCAACGCAAGATAACTTAAGATTTACCGAAAATTCACCCTCTGGGATGATGCTCACTATGTATCGATTTTAACCGTTCCGCTGCTACGTGCGTGTAAATTTGTGTTGTTGAGATATTGCTGTGCCCTAAAAGAAGCTGCACAACTCTAAGATCGGCATCATTATTCACCAAATGGGTGGCAAACGCATGCCTCAAAGTGTGTGGAGACAACGATTGCTTGATTCCGGCCAGCAGTGCATATTTTTTCACCCGATACCAGAATGCCTGACGTGTCAGCCCGCCCCCACGACGAGTTACAAACACCTGCTCGCAAGTGCCATTGCCTTTAAGAAGTTCAATTCGAGCGTCCTGCATATATTGTTCCAGAAATTCCAGTGCAATATCACCCACCGGAAGCAACCGTTCCTTATTACCCTTACCGGTTACTCGCATCACTGAAGCGGTTAAATTCACCTGGGGTAATTTCAGTTCAATTAACTCACTGACACGAAGTCCACTCGCATACGTGAGCTCAAGCATGGCTCTGTCACGCATCCCTTCCGGGGAATCGAGGTCTGGTGCCTGCAAAAGACGTTCAACCTGGGCTTCGCTTAAACTGTCGGGCAGTGGACGGCCGGTTTTAGGCGCATCAACCAGAGCAGTAGGATCCCCCGCCACCACACCTTCGCGATTTAGCAGCTTATAAAAACGTTTTAAACTGGATAAAAGTCTGGCCGTGGTTCGAGCCGCTACTCCAGCCCTGACCCGATCTGCCAGATAAGAAAGCACATGCTCTGTCTGTACATTCTGAAGCGAAACATCGATATCATGCAGCCAGTTGGCAAATAGCTTCAGATCACTGCTGTAGGATTGGATAGTGTTTTCACTGAGCCCTCTTTCAAGCCAAAGGTAATGACGAAATCGTTCCAGCAACTCATGATTACCATGGCTTTGCGCTGTGCTTTGTGATGCGCTGACACAACGATCGGGAGTCGCCGCTTCAGTTTCATCTATTGTCATTACACGCTCGCCTGTTTGCCTGAGGACCGCGTCTGTCATTAAGTAACAACCAGCCATCGGTAGGTTATAATTGCCCATGTCGTCCCGGAACTCCATTGCATTAATTACAGACTAGGATGAAAACCTGTGCGATTGAAGTCCGGCAGAAATAACACGCCACGGCAAGGACCCTGCCTTTAACAAATAAGGGCACGATCATTTAAGGTGCATCGTTATTCTAACAACACGAAAATCTATCAATAAGAACGCACCGTCAGTGCCCGGTCGCAGTAGCAGAGGTTTTACAGCGCTGTCTGCTGGCATCCCCGCTGATTGGTCAACGAAAATCAGCCACACCTGATTGCACCACAGATACGCGGTTTGCTAATAAATCGAAAACCATCACACTGATGCAGAATATGCAGCACATCAAAACATTGAGTTACCAACTATGAGCAGCGATACTCCAGCAACCCCCACTACAGCTTATACAGTAGATCAGGCTCGGGATGCAGTGCTTGCGAAAATGCTGCCATTGCGGCGCACAGAGTCTATTGGACTGCATGCGGCACTTGGACGAGTCACTGCAACCGACGTCGTCGCCGCCCATAATATTCCACATTTTCAGAACTCTGCGATGGATGGTTTCGCGGTCAGATATGAAGATACAATCGATAGCAACCGTTTCTCAGTGGCAGGTACTTCATTAGCGGGCCATCCTTTTGCCGGAGAAATACCGCATGGCAGTGTGGTGAAGATAACCACTGGAGCGCAACTCCCTCCGGCAGCTGACACCATTATCATTATAGAAAACACCTCAGCAAAGGGTGATCACATCATCATTAATGAACCACCGGTTAAAAATCAGTATGTGCGAAACCCTGGTGACGACATCAAACAGGGAGAGGTGCTGGTTGCAAAACAAAAGCAACTTGGAGCAGCCGACCTCGGACTGCTGGCCGCTCAGGGTATCGAACAGCTGGAGGTATTTAAGCAACCCCGGATTGGTGTATTTTCCACAGGTGATGAACTTCGCCAGCCGGGTCAGAAACTGGGTTATGGTCAAATATACGATAGCAATCGCATCACTATTCAATCACTGCTACGCACCGCCGGATTCGATAGTGTAGATCTCGGGATTGCGCGTGATAACGAAAAAGACCTACAGAACATTCTCGAGAACAGTGCTCAATGCGATTTTGTTTTATCCAGCGGTGGCGTTTCTGTGGGTGAAGCAGATTTTGTAAAATCAGTACTTGAGGCCAATGGAGAATTGTTTTTTTGGAAGGTAGCGATGAAGCCCGGCAAGCCGATGGTCACCGGTAAGCTTCATACCGGCGCCACGTATTTTGGGTTACCTGGCAACCCGGTATCGAGTATGGTCACGTGTATTCAGTTTGTGATTCCGGCAATACAGGCATACAGCGGGCTGGATTACATACCCACAAGAATGTTGAAGGCACGCAGCGAAAGTAAGCTTAGTAAAGAAAAAGGACGTTTTGAATACCAAAGAGGGGTCGCATCCGTCAATCAAAACGGTGAGCTCCTGGTTTCAACCACCGGCCTTCAGGATTCCCATGTCTTAAAATCCATGAGTGATGCAAACTGTTTTATTTGCCTTGATCGAGCATCCACTGGTGCAGCCGCAGGCGCTGAGGTCGATATTATTCTTTTCGATAGCCTTGCCGGGCTTTAACCCAACGCTTTAAGCTATCGGCCCGATCAGCCTGTGGATAACTTTCGAATCTACAACTTGGCAGACGGTTGTAATCACTCCCACAACACTCCGGACTGACAAGATCAACAACTGCTTTACTAACAAAAGTACGTTACTTTTTGTAACACTACCTCAGACACGACAAAGGCGACCCTAAAGCCGCCTTTGCTCAAAGCGAGACCATCCATTGCATTTTTCTCCGTTTGGACTCTCAGTGTTCTCCGATACTATTCATACCAGCCTACCGACCCTTGAAGCTCTGCTTCATCGACATCCAAACTTTAAATCTGTTGCTCAGCTAAATTAATTTTTCTTTTAATTTCAACCACTTACTTGCGAAACTCCGCAAGCCTTGCCTCAGACCCAATGCGTTGAAGGGTGATACTAACTACGCTTTTTATTTGGAAGCTTTTTTCTTAGAACGCTTCTTTTTAGAAGCCTTCTTTTTAGAAGCTTTCTTTTT
>CAZNOB010000010.1:61913-63023 GCA_964574535.1 uncultured Granulosicoccaceae bacterium
GAAGCTTTCTTTTTAGAAGCCTTCTTTTTGGAAGCCTTCTTTTTAGACGCCTTCTTCTTACTTACTTTCTTCTTACTAACTTTCTTCTTACTAGCTTTTTTCTTACTAGCTTTTTTCTTGCTTACTTTCTTTTTGGACTTCTTTTTAGATGAAGCCTTCTTTTTACCGCGGATCTTTTTCTTCGCTGTAGACTTTTTCTTGCCTGCAGGACGACCGCGTTTTTTTGCAGCTGCTTTTTTCTTGGTTCGAGCCATTAAGTTCTCCTGAAGAGTTATAGGCGATTGGATTATAATCGTTAATTGATTGAATTCAATATAAAATACGATTAATGCAGTGCTTTTAATACAAAAAAAGCACCAGAAGCATAAAAAAATTCAATTTTACCTCTTAAAAAGTCAATTTCGAGGCTGCTTATAAATCAAATACGGCTTTATAAAATCAAACTTGATCCTAAAGCAATAAATTAAAAGCACGTATATAACGAACGACTCCACTGCTTATGTTTAGTATCGCAATAAACTGTCAACTCTTCTGACGACAACTTTTGAAATGGTTTTTAACAAACCTCACTCATTCAATCTTTCAAAATATACATTTTTAAACACCAATCTATAAAAATCTCGCCCAAATTCGGTTGCTACACCGTCGCTTTATCTTTTAATCTAATTATCTGCTCTACCATTACAGCTATAAGCACATACGGCTCGGACAACACCAGAAAATGAAGCATGAACAAACAAACGCATCCCTGTTTCGGAGATTAGCGGCAAATTTTTATGATTTACTTTTGCTTCTTGGCGTCTTATTCGTAGCGAGTGCGATAGCTGTTGCGATCAATGGCGGGGTCGCTGTACAGCATCCAGCTTACTACCTCGCTCTTTCGCTGGTGACATTCGGTTTTTTTGGATGGTTCTGGACGCATGGCGGGGAGACACTCGGACTGCGTACTTGGAGACTAAGACTTATCAGTGAAAAATCAGACACAGTTACCTGGAAACAAGCAGCGATACGCTTCGTTTGCGCATTTATAGCCTACTTACCAGTCGGCCTGGGCCTGCTGTGGATGCTTGTTGATAAAGACAAACTGGCACTGCATGATAAATTATCGTC